>JAJAZE010000197.1 GCA_026785925.1 Pyrinomonadaceae bacterium | reverse complement strand
TCACGCTTGGCGGTCCGGGCAAAATCGAATGGAGTTCGACTTATAAAAAATATGTCTGGTCGCGCTATTTTACGGCGAAACTGAAAACGGACACGGCGGGCGAATTTGTGATTGTTACAGGCTACGCTTCTTACGACGTGATGGGCGGACGTTATGTTTTTTGGCGAACATTCACTTCGGGCAACAGCTATGAAGGCAAGAAAAATCCGAGTGTTGCCGAAATTAATCAGGGTTTGGAAATGTTGGAACTCAGCGAGTTTAATCACAATAATAAGGTGATCGGCGAATATGAAAGTATGAAATTAGCTGCCGCACCGGATTGGGAATGGCACACGTTGAATGCGGTTTCTTTCAACGTCGTCGCCGTTTTTCGGCGAGATACCCGAGGACGCTATGGCAATGAATCGTGGTATACGCCGCCCAATGGTTTCAGAGCAGTTGACCGGATCGAATCGGTTCTGCGAATTACCTTACGTCGAGACGAAGCGAAGCTGCTTTGGCAGGGCGGTCGCGTTCTTGAGACTTCCGCCAGCTCAAAAATCAAACTGCTCGAACGCAAAGAATACCCGGAAGCGGAATATAAAAAAATGGCGCGAATGAGCAAAATTCCGCAGCTAACACAATAACGAGAGGAGTGAAATCGAATGAAAAATAGAATTTTAATCGGAAGAACATTTATGTCTGCCGCGCTGCTCGTGTTCGCGCTGGCGATTGCGGCGGCGGCGCAGCCGGAGAATTTTCGCGTCGGCGAGACAGTCGAAACCAACGACGGGCGTGTCTGCAAAATCCTGTCAATCACCGGACGCTCGGCGAAAGTCGCCTGCGGCGCGAACCGTTCGGACGTGCGGATTTACAGTTTCGAGTCAATGACGAGCGAAGCGGCAGCCGCCGCGAAACGCGAACAGCAAGAGCGGCAAAGACAAAACGCCCTCAACACGCCCCCGCGCCCGACAATGATAACTTTTAAGACGGGCGACACGGTGCAAACCCCAGACGGACGAACCGGCAAAATCGAATCGTTTAAAAATAATGAAATGGCAAAGGTGCAATTCGCTCCGAACGAAACCAATTATTTTATGTTGAGAGACCTGAAATTGGCGGGAAATTCGGCGAAGCCGACTTTTAAGACTGGCGATACGGTTGTTTCGCCGAAGTCTCCGAACGGCGCGCCGGGCAGAATTGAATCGTTTCTCGGCAGTTTTGCCAAAATAAGATTCGGGTCGGGCAAATATGATTTTGTCAATGATTTGCTCGAAAACTTGATGACTCCGCAAGAGGCGGCGGCGCAGCGCGAGTTTGAGCGGCAGGACGAAGCGCAAAAACCGCTTCGCGCCCAGTTCGAGGATGAAACGCGGCAGTTTTTGACTCTCGTGCGGAATCTCGCTCACGCTTACAATCCGAAGTATAGTCAGCGCGAGATTACTTCTGACGACAGACCTGCCACATTTGAGCGATGGCGAAAAGAGTTGGAAGCTCTCGCCGCCGTCTGTCAAAAATATCCGAATATGACCAATCCGGCTTTCGCTTCCAAGCCGCCGTATGACACCGCCATCGACAAACATCCCGCCGATTGGTGCAAATTGGCGGAACAGCGAACAGCGGTGATAACGAAAACGAGATTGACGGGCTACGATTTTTACGCCGCCGCTGAAGTTGAAAGTTTCGTGCGGTATATTGACGAGGCGATTGCAAACCCGGAAGGCTCCGTCAACGACGAGATGCAAATGCTGCTCTTTGAGCGCGCCGCGTGGGAACAAAAGCATTTGCAAACGACCAGCAAAAGATACGCCGGCGCAGGCGTGAAGATGCCGCCGGAAATCATAAAACCGCTCGACGCGAAAGTCGCCGAACTAAAAGCCAAAATCGAAAAGGAAGCACCGACGCGCAGTTGGACGCAGCCGAACTTTAAAGATGCCGCGCTCGAAGCGTCGGCGCGAAGTAGGTATGCGGCAAACGTCCCCGGCACGAAAGTTTTCAAAACGGGAATGACTTACACGACTTGGGTAGCGCGCGACGACAAATCATATATCGGAGACGGCATCTACCGCATCACGCCGGGCGCGTATCGCTTCAAGCTCGGTCTCGCCCTTATCCAAATACCCAACCGACCGTTTTGCCAAATCCGCGATTTTCAAGTCACGCAACACAGAGCGGGCGCGGGCTACGGCGCGGCGAAAGCATCGGTTGGCAGCACGGGAATTTTCGTGAAATGTCCGTAGTCAATAAATAACAAAAAACTTATGGAGAAAAATATGAAAAACAAATTATCACTTTTGAAATTCGGTTCGGTTTTGGCACTGCTTGCCTTAAGTCTAGCGTGCGGTTCGGCAGCGGACGGCGGCGGCGGAAATTCGTCCAATTCGATTTACGTCGCTAAGGAGGTAAATACAAACGCCGCGCCGTCGGCAAACTCCAACGCTTCGAGTCCGGCTATGAATGCGGCGAATAAATTGGTCGAAGCAGAAAAGACAATCGGTCTGCCGCCGGCGAATCCGATTGAAAAAGGCAAACCGCAGAAGTTTTATTTAAATACCGTTTCTTTCACCGTTCCGGCAAATTGGAAAAGAACGATGTCAAACGACACTTATGTTCGCTTTGCTTCGCCGGACAAAAAGTTCAGATTGATGATGAATGTTATGAACGATAAAAGAGAGGGCGATATGATGCAGGAATTTAAGAAAATAATCGAGGAAAAACCGGAAAAGAAAGCATCGCTGCGAGCCTTGGGCGGCGACACGCTCGGAATTCTTATCTTCTATGAATCCCAAAAAGATAAATCGAACTTTATATACTGGGAAAGTTACCCGCCGCCGAATTCCGAAGGTAAAGCTCCTGTGTTGAGCATCAACGTATTTTTTCCTTACGGAGAATTTGAGCAGCACAAACAATTAATCAGCGACATTTACGGCTCAATCGGAATTAAAAAATAATTCAAACGAGCGGAAATAAAAAAGGAGTTGCGCCGCTTGGAAACTGTTCAAAAACGATTTGGGCATTCCGACATAGCAGACGAAAAGAGGCTTGTTTCCGGTCAAAATGGCGAATCAGCAAAATTTGCGCCGAAGCCTGCGAGTTTATGGTCAAGAAAGAACACACGGGCTTCGGCGCGGCAAAAGCGTCAATCAGCGGCGCGGGAATTTTCGTGAAATATTGGTAAAGCGTTTTTTCTAAATTTGTTTCTGAGGAAATTTATGGAATTGAATAATAAAGAGCAAGCCGCCGAGTTTCTTAATCTCGGGTTGCAAAATCTGGCAAACGGCAATTTTCAAGGTGCGCTACACTATTTTTCCGGCGCAATAAAGTTAAATCCCGATTGCAGTGATGCCTATCACAATCGCGGAGTGTGTTTTCTCAATCTTAATAATTCCGACGCGGCTATCAATGATTTTAGTCATTTCCTCGCCTCAAATCCAAACGATCGTTTCGCGCTACACTATCGCGGCGTTGCCCATAACCGCAAAGGCGATTACGGGCTTGCCGTCGCCGACCTCAGCCGAGCGGCTGAATTGAACGACGGTAACGCCAACGTGTTTTTTCAGCGCGGTGTTGCCTACACGAATTTAGGAGGTTTTGAAAGTAACGATAAAGCAATCCAAGATTTTGAAAGTTACGATAAAGCAATCCAAGATTTTAACAAAGTTATCGAACTGGCTCCCGACTATCATCTTGGCTACAGTTATCGCGCCCTTTGTTATTACCAAAAAGGCGATTACGACCAAGCTGTTCAAGATTCTGGCAAAGCTATCGAATTAAAAAATGACGATACTCTCGCCTACTTGAGTCGAGCCAAAGCCTTCTCCAAAAAAGGAGATTTCGATAAAGCCATCAAGGATTTTGACCGAGTTGCAGAGTTATACCCGGACGATGCGAGCGTCTATTTCGACCGCGCCAAAGCTTACCACGAGGCAGGCAAATACGAACAAGCCGTCAGGGATTTTACCGAAAGCATTCGTCTTGGCAATACCGAGTTGTATCTTTCTTATCACAATCGTGCAGTGTCTTATTATAATTGGAGCGTTTATGACAAAGCCGTCGAAGATTACAGTAAAGCTATTGAATTAAATCCGAATTTCTTCGACGCTTATCTCAATCGCGGGGCTGTTTACGCCGAACAGAAAAACGATTACGGCGCGATTAAAGATTTTAGCAAAGCCATCGAGCTAAATCCGCACAGCATACAGGCATATCAGAATCGAGCAATCGTGTATGAAAGAAATGGTTCAGCGGCGGAAGCGGAAGCGGATTACCGAAAAATTGCTGAAATGAGAAATTTTCTGAGAGACCCGATGTTTTACGGCTTGCCTGGCTACACCCCTATTTGAAGCCGCGTTTGTTCATTCGCGGTATTTTGAAATCAGCCGAATTGAGTTTTACAAAAACGCGGTCGGCATTTGTTTGAGAGGAAATTTATGAAACTGCCCGAAATACAGGCGCACCAATCATCTGCGCCCAAACCGCACATTAAAGATACTTCAGAGGCAAATCTGGTGTTTCAGGGGTTGTGCATAATTGCCGAATATCTTGCCGAGTCGGGCTGGGAAATGACTTTTCGCTCCGCCAAGTTCGAGTCCCGGAAAATAACTTTTGAACCTTCGGAAGAAGCATTGCTGAGGCTGAATCGGCTAGACGATTCCGAACCGCTCCGACAAGTTGATTACAAATCTCCCTCGTCAACCTATTGGGAGGAATTTTGCACCTATTTTCGTTTCGTCTTGTCCAAACTAACAATTGAAGACGAATACGACACGATAACGGAAAAAATAATTCATGGCGTTTTCGATTTCGCCCTGCTCAACACGCTAAACAACGACCCGATGAACTCGCGGCTGCGTCCGTTGGCTTGTGGTTATTATGTTTGGAGCAGTCCAAAATGTTACTCGAAATTCGAGGCTTTCACTTCTAAATATGCGGCGCAAATCAAAGAAGTAGAACTTAAATATGCGGCGCGAATCAGAGAAGTAGAAATTAAAATAGAAAGCTTTCCAAGAAGCCGCTCGACGGAGTTGTTAAACAGTGAGTTGTTGTTATGGATTGATTCAACGGACACATGGAAACACACGGATCTGAGAATCTCTTCACTTGGACGGGGCTTTAATTTAGAAGATAAGACAGTTGACGCACTATTGAATTCACCCAAATTTCACGTTATCAGGAGTTTATCACTCAGCGAGATATATCTGTCGCGTCCATCTCTGGAGAAAATTCTAACGATACCGAATCTCGTCTATCTTGATATTTCCGGTGGTAGTTATGCTGATTGGGCTGGACCCGAATATGTTAGCCCGTCGCTAAGCGTCGAAGATCTCGAATTCTTAGAAATGCACCAACGCACCAACAAGAAGTTGGAGATACGTTTATCTAATCAGGGGAGGGATCTCGGAACTATAATTGGCGCATATTGAAAATCGGAAAGATTAAGAAGTCTTTTAATCAATAGGGATTTTCGTGAAATGTCCGTAATCGGCGAAATTGATGCGGCGAAAAGTGAAAACTTATTCACCTTTCGTCGCCGGTAAAAGAGGGAAATATATGAGCTTGGCAAAAACTGCTTTTAACATTTTGTATTGTATGGCGGGCTGCGACGGCGTGCTTGACGAACGAGAGTGCGAGATTGTTGTTGATTTTATTGACCGGCACGGCACTTATCTCGGTCGAATGGACTTTGAACCGCAGCAGGCGGTTTCCGAGATAACGGCGCGCGGTGAGGATGAACGAGGCAAGTTTTTTTTCTCCGAGCTGGAAAGTCTCAAATTTTTTACGGGCGCGTCCGTGCGCCTGGCGATGCTCGACGCGGCGGCGGAGATTGCGGCGACTGACGGGACAATTTCTGACGGGGAAAAAAGTTTGTTTCAGACGATGGCGGCAAATTGGGAAATTAATTTGCCGGACTTTGTTGAGCGGCGCACGGCGGAGGCGAATGCGCCGTTTGAAAAAAACGCCCGCGAGAATTTCTATTCCTGGTCGCTCGGCAGACAGATGGCACTCGACGCGCTGGCACTGCTGCGCTTCGATGACGGGCGAATCGAGCCGCATTTTCAACCGCTCGTTGCGGCGACCCGCCAAGCCGCCGATTACAAGACTTTAAAACAAACGATTCTCGATTTTGACCGAGAGGTTTATGAATTTCTCTGCGGCAGGCTGAGAGAATAGACGTTTGATTTACCGGCGACCGATGATTTTTATCGAATTTCAAAACAAGCGCGAAGTCTGCGGCGCATGACAGCAGTTCGACTACCGGAAGAAAACCATAATTTTAAGGAGAAAAGATAATGAATTTAGTAAAAGACGCATTCGTGATTTTATATTTTTTGGCAAGCACCGACGGTAATATTGACCCCCAAGAAATGGCAGTTATCGCGGAGTTCATCACACTTCAACACGGAAAAATAGACTTTAATCCGAGCCAAACGATTTTGGATTTGGGGATGTTGAGTGGAGACGGAAGAATCAAGGAATATGACCGCGCTCTGCACGGTTTTAAAAATGCCTCAACCGCCCAAGACCGTCTGACAATGCTTGACTTTGCGACTAATCTGGCGAGGGCTGACGGTGTGATTGCCGAAGGCGAAAAGATTTTATTTCAAGATATGGCACAAGTCTGGGGCATTGATTTGCAGAAATATGCTCAGCCCGCGGCGGCGGCGGTTAGTGCGCCCGCCGTTGCGCCAGTCGCCGCAAACGACACGGAAACGAATCGGGCGTGTTATCAAGCGTGGCTGCTCGGCAGTGCGTATTCGACTTATTTGAGCAAAGTCCCGCTGCTCGGCAGTGCTTTGTGTCAAGCGGATTTTGAAGCGGCAAAAGCGGCGGCTGATGTGATCGGGCTGACATTTAAGCCGTTTCAAAGTTTGGACGTTGGCGGACTGCCCGTCTCGTTCGGCGAAATGATGGCGGGAAATTTTTTCAGAGAAGAAAGCCTAAGTTTGGTCGAGCAGATGGACGGACGATACCTCTCAAAAAAAGTTTCGAGCTATTTTCTGATAATCGCCAAATGTAATCTTACGCTCGCGCCTATCGCGGACGCGCACGAAGCCGAATCGGTTCTAAACGAAATTTTGCGGCTCAGCATTCACACCGAAATTCCCGACGAATCTATCGAAGAATTAGTTTCGACAGTCCGGCACGGTGTTCGGAATTTTTCCGCCTTTGAAGATTCGGTAACTAAATTTCTTTACAACCGAATGAACGGCGAGAAAAATAGCGTCGAGCAAAATGTCTTCCGGGAAAATGATCAAACAAACGAGTTCAAATCAGCCGCACAAACGGCGGCGGAACAATCGCCGACTTCTACAACAACTTGTGCGTTCATTCAAACGCTACTGGCATCCAAGCAGCAACGTGCTGATGATAGCGAGGTTATGCGTTCGATGATTAATCATCGTGGCTGGTTTGTGCCGCTCGAAATGTTTTATCGAAAAGGCGAAAAGAAAATTAGAATTGAAAAAATGATGGTCATCTCCACCGAACGACATATCAAGGCGGGCGAACTATGGCTTTTTACCGATTTCGAATCCGTGCTTCGGGCGCAAGCGGCAAACGCGCAAATCGGCTCTTACGGCGGTGTGATGAGCGGAACGGAACTGTTCGGCAAAATTCCGGCTGACATCCAAGCGATTCATATTAATCCGTGTTCACCAACTGAACAGCGTTGGTCGTTTTTTGAGGTGCCGAGTTCTGATACGCCGAGCATCGAACTGGCGAGGTGTTGGTCTGACATAATCGTTCTGGAAGAGAAAATCGCGCAATGGCAACCCGGCAAACCAGATTTGAAGGCGATTGCGGATTTTCGCGGTTTTATCACGTTCACAGATTCGTCGAACGAGTATGTTTTCTTCAAGGAATGTAATCAAGGAATGCGGATTGCCGCGCCCATTTTTACCTTTCTTGATTCTGCCGATAAATTTCTTGCCTCGCTGCCACCCGAAAAACGCTCGACATTAAAACAGATCATCATTGACGGTCAAACGCTGCTTAATGAATATCCCAAGATACAGATCAAGATGCCGGACAATCAACCGCCAGCAAGTTTCGATGGCGCAGTAATTAACGCCTTCGGTCCCGGCGCGTTTTATGAACTGCGGTTCAGCGACCTTTTGAGCGGAACTTAAATTGAAAAGAAATTTTCTTTCCGATTCGGAGAAAAAATAAGTCACTGACGGATAAAGTTATGGAAATGATAAGAATGATCGGAGGTGCGGTGATGGTTTTGTCGGTCGTCGGTTTCGTCGGCTCTCTGCTTATGCCCGCGGTCGGATTCGCCAGCTTTTATAAACATACGATGCCGGTGACGATTCTGTCGGGTTTTTTCTTTTTCGTCGCGCTTGCGCTGACCGAGCGCGCGGCGAAATTCGCTGCTTCTCGTAAGCCGCAGCAATCCAAAATCTGGAATGAGCCTGCCGAAATCTTGAAAGAGGCTACCGAAGTTTGGCAGAAGGCTTATGATCTGGCTAAACAGGGAAGATACGCAGAAGCAGCGGAAGTTAATGCTCGTCAAGCACTTGAGGAGCTTAAAGTAAGCGAGCCGGCGTATTGTTTATATTGCAAAAGCGCCGTCGAAATGTGGATTAAGGCAAGAGAAACGGGCAAGGCTCTCTATGAAGCGCGAAATATTTTATATATCTATGTTAAAAACGACGGAAAATGGTTGAAATATAACTCAGGAGAATATGCCGAGAATTTGACATCAATGGTCAGCAATTTTTTCGCGGCGGGATATGCTGCCGAAGCCGCCGTCTTTGCGGGCGAAGTCAACCACCAATTAGAAAGCTTCGGTTTGCCGATGCGCTGCGCCGTCGTTCCCGTTCACAAAAATATATTTCCCACGTCGTGTACGGATTGCGGAGGTAATCTTTCTCACAACCCGTATCAGGACACCGCTCAATGCGGTTACTGCAAGGCGATTATTTACCCGTTAAATCCGTTGCCCGAAGCTAAAGACGAGAACGCGAACCGGGCGCGAACGGCAAACATCATTGCCGTGAATGCGGCGGCGGACGCGGCAAATAGATCGGTTACAGCGGAAAGAAGAATCATTCTGCCGCCGGCAAATTTGATTGAAAAAGGCAGCCCGCATACCTTTTATGGGAACACCATTTCTTACACTGTTCCGGCAAATTGGGAAAGACGTGAAACCGAGCTTTATGAGCGGTGGGATGATTTTCATTCGCCAGACAAAAAGTTCTTTTTAAGTCTCAGCGTGAATCTCATTCGGGAAAAAGAAGGCGATATGTTGCGGGAATTCAATAAAATAATCGCGGAGAAACCGGAAGCAAAAGTATCGCTGAAGGTTTTGGACGGCGATACATTGGGAATTTTTAGTTTCTCCGGGGGAGACAAAATTAATTTCAAAATGAACTCGGTAATCTGGGAAAGTTTCTCGCCGCCGGATGCAAAAGGTGAAACCAACGTGCTGAAAATTACGATGTTTTTCCCGGCGGAAGAGTTTGAGCTGCACAAACAATTAATCAGCGACATTTACGGCTCTTTTAGAATAAGAAAATAATTCAACCGGGTGGAAGTAAAAAAGGAGTTACGCCGCTTGGAAACGGTTCAAAAACGATTTGGGCATTCCGACATTGCAGACGAAAAGAGGCTTGTTTCCGGTCAAAATGCCGAATCAGCAAAATTTGTGGCAAGCCCGCGAGTTTATCGTCAGGAAAGCATACACGGGCGGCACGTTTTCGGCAATTCAAATGGCGGCTTTCGACGGCAGCGAAATTTATCCGCGCTGCAATTATTTTGAAGAGTGGACATAATGCTGCGGACGGTTCGACGCTCAATGCAACGGTCGTAGATAAAAAAGGGAAATTTGAAACAGCCGTTTTGCAAATCTGCGATTACGCCATTGCACAAACCGGAACCGGCGCGAGCTATTCGGCGGCGAAAGTCGAAAATCTCGGCTTCACCGGATTTTTTGTGAAATGTCCGTAAGCCGCAAACGGTCTGATGAAAGAGAAGCTGAAATGTTTTTCGGCTTCTCGACACTCTTATCAAAGACAGGACTTTCTCAAAACAGGAAAGTTCTCATAAATTTGGTGTGCAATGTAGAACAGGCTGACAGCCTGTTCCCGGCGCAACACGCGCTACCTGCCTGTTGGAAAGAACAGGCTAAACAGCTTGTTCTACATTTTTGAGAGAGTCCTGAAAGAAATAAAAACACAGGAGGAAAAGATGAAAATAGCAGGTTTGATAGTTGGAGTTTTGTTGATGATTTTGGCGGGCATCGCGTTTATCGTTTGTCTGCTGCTGCCTTCGATGACGAATAATCGCGTCAATTTTGAGGAAGCATTGCTCGGATTGATTCCGGCGGCAATCGTGTTCTTTTTGGCTTTCGTGCTGACGGTCATTTCGGCGGTTTTCTTTTTCAAAGCGAAGAAAACTGCACAAAATTTGACATAAAAATAAAAAGTGGGGAGAAAAATTATGAAAGTAAAAAAATATCGTTTTTGATGGTATTTTTGTTAATCGCCGCGCTGATTTTTGTCTTCGTTCAAACAGAGCGGGCGCAAAAAACGGATGAACGGCGTGTTTTGAAAGCCGCAGACGTTCCGGCAACTGCCAAACAACTTACGGATTTTGCACCGAAAGATTGGAAAATTACGGCTGAAATTACCGGCGATTTAAACGGCGACAAATTGGCGGACACGGTTTTGACCGTCGCTTTTGATGATTCGGAAAACGCGCTGATTATTGTTTTTAAGAATCCGAACGGCAGTTTCAGACGTGCCGCCGTTGCGCCGAACGCTCTGCACTGCGATTGCGGCAGTATGCTCGGCGACGGCATACCCGAAATCGAAATTAACAAAGGGCAAATCATCCTGAAGGGCTGGAGCGGCTCGCGCGAAATACGGGACATTACAATGCGTTTTCGCCTCGAAGCGTCAACCGAAAGATTTCTGCTGATTGGCGACGATTACAAATTGACTGACCGTTTAGAACTCGCGTCAAGCACGGTCAGCAGTAATTATTTGACCAATTTGCGAATCTTTACCGAACGGATAGAAGACAAAAAGGAAAAAAGAAGGCAAACGAAAATCAAAACACAGCGCGTTTATCTGGACGATTTAGATTATCAGGATTATTGGGAAAAGTTTGAGAAAGATTGGAGTTTTCCCGTTTGATACCAAAATTGCTTTTCGATGGGAAAGCTAAAGCGAAGACAAAATTATTAAGGAGAAAAATTATATTTCGAGTGAAGTTAGTGTTGCTGAGTTTAATTATTGGCAGTTTATTTACGGCGTGTTCGCTGTTGAGTTCTTCGACGACGAAGAAAAAAGTTGCGCCGGACGAATTATTTTACGTTTTTAAATACGATGAGGCTAAAAAAATGGTCGTCGGATTTATGGACAAGACGGGCAAAATCGTTGTCGGACCTTGGGAATCGTTTGAATAGAATGGCAAAAAATACGGCGGCGGCGGTAGATCCAATTTTACTTTACTGCCTTTTGTCGAAGGTATGGCGGGAATTTGTTTTTACGAAGAAGGCGTGCAAACCTTTCTCGGCGACGGCAAATGCGGTTTTATTGATAAAACCGGCAAGCTCGTCATTGAGCCGAAGTATAAAAAAATCGGTTATTTTAGCGAAGGTTTAGCGGCGGTTTCGGAAGATTCTACCTTCACGACTCTCGGTAAATACGGCTACATCGACAAGACGGGCAAACT
This sequence comes from Pyrinomonadaceae bacterium, assembly GCA_026785925.1. GTDB lineage: Bacteria > Acidobacteriota > Blastocatellia > Pyrinomonadales > Pyrinomonadaceae. The sequence continues at coordinate 1,513 of JAJAZE010000197.1, read as the reverse complement.
TGTAATCGAACCGAAATATAGTTCTAACGGCGCATTTAGCGAAGGTTTGGTTGCAGTAGCGGAACAAGTCGGTAAAAATCCGGATGATACTCCTGTTGTTAAATACGGCTATATTGATAAAACAGGCAAATACGTTATCGAGCAGGATTATAAATTGCTTTCGAGTTTCGGCGACGGACACGCGATTGTCGCAAAAGCATTTGGGATTAATCAATACATAATTATTGACAAAACCGGCAAAGATATAAAAACCATCCAAACCGGAAGTGCGGGAAACACCGATTATTCCTACCAAACTACCTTCAAAAATAGTTCGTATGAAGAATATGCGGTCAAAGATAAAATGCCTAGTTTCAACGAAGGTTTGATGATGACTTATAGCCGGGGAAAATCGCAGCCAACCGGATTTACAAACACGAAAGGCGAACTCGAAATCGACCTTGACCCGCGACTTATCGGGCAAATTCGCCCTTTTTCGGAAGGCTTTGCGCCCGTTGGTTTTGAAGTTCTGAAAAAAGAAGAACTTACCGCGATAATGGGTTCGGAAGTTATGAAAGACTTTTACGATTGGACATATATTGACCGAAAAGGCGTAATGAAGGTCAAACTCGATGACCCTTTTCAAAATGCGCGACCGTTTGCGGAAGGAATGGCGGCGGTGATACCGCGCACTTCGGATAGAAGATGGGCTTTTATCAATACGGAATTCAAATTGGCGATTCCCGCCTGCTTCGAGAAAGTCAACGATTTTCGCGGCGGTTTGGCATCGGTTTTTGTTGTTCAATATGCCAACGAGAAAAAGGGCTGCGAGCAATATTTTCAGGGAACAGGTGTCGGTTCGCGTGACGCTTATATTGACAAAACCGGCAATGTCGTTAAGCCGCAATGGTGAAAATTATGATGAACTATTTAATAAAATTGTCGTTCGCGTTTGTCTTTTTATCGGGCGTTCTCGTCGGCTGTGCGAACGCGCAAACGGTTGACCTTTCAACCAAGGAAGCCGTGCTTGAGCAACTCGGAAAACTGAAGAATAAAGAATTTAACAGAGACAAGGTTTGCATTGAAAGACTGAAAGAATCGGCAAACATAATTGTCGTCGGCTTTTTCGCCTACGACAGAGGTTGTCGTTTTGACGGTGTTTTTGTAAATTCTGTTTATTTTGAAAAAGACAATGCGGACTTGTCGAAAAATGCTCTCAACGCGCTCGGCTGGAAAAAGGCGAATCAAAAAGAACGCGAAAAGCTGGCGATGATTTGGGTTGAAAAAGGTTTGCTGGCATTTTCTACGGTGCTTTATACGAAGGATAAAGATTTTAAAGACGGCGAGTTTTATCCGCCGCAAATCGTTACAAAGGAAAACGGCGAAACAATCATTACGCTGTGGACAAGTGTGATGAAAAGGAAAAAAGAGTATCACAATCTCGAATTCAGATTTACCAAAGACGGCAATTTGTTGGAAAGTTAAACGCTTGCCGAAATAATGCCTTGAAACAGATTCGATTTCTTAGACAGTC
>JAJAZE010000196.1 GCA_026785925.1 Pyrinomonadaceae bacterium | reverse complement strand
TGGTGATTAGGTAATCGTCAACGATACTCGGTTTGAAGGAGTATTCGCCGTTTGCGTCGGGTTCTTCGGGAGTCTTGGTGATTAACGCGCCTTATCAAAACACCGACGAGTCAATGTGAAAAACCTTGATTCTACTGTTTCGCAAGGCTTTTCTGTTTCTGAAAGTGATCGAAAACCATCTTCGCGGTTTTCGCGCCGATGAACGGCGAGAGTTCTTTGATTGAGGCTTTGGCGATGCGTTCGATTGAGCCGAAGTTTCGTAAGAGTTTCAGTTTGCGCTTTTCGGCAACGCCGGGAATTGCGGTTAATTCAGAAGTGAAATCGCGGGTTTCGCGGCGTTTGCGGTGGAATTCGATGGCGGTTTTATGCGTTGCGTCGCGGATCTGCTGGATTAGACGAAAGACGGGCAAGCCGACTTCAAACGGCACGGGCGAATCTTCATCGCCGAAGCGCAGAAGGTGCGAGATTTGGTTGTGATGTTTGGGCGGCTTGACCAATCCGACGATGGGATTCATCTCTATATCGAGCGACTGCATCGGAGCGGCGGCGGCGGAAATCTGACCTTTGCCGCCGTCTATGAAAATCAACTGCGGCAGCGGTTTTTCTTCGTTTAAAAGTCGTTTGTAGCGTCGGAAAACGGCTTCGTTCATTGAGGCGAAATCGTTTGCGCCTTCGACGGTTTTGATAATCAAGCGGCGATATTCCGAACGGTTCGGTTTGCCGTTCTCGTAGACGACGATGCCGGCGACGTTATCCGAACCCTGAATGTTCGAGATGTCGAACGATTCGATGCGTTCGGGAAAATGCGGTAATTCGAGCAGCACCTGCAAGTCTTCCAAAACCTTTTGCGAATCGGGTTTGAGAACGCGAAATCTTTGTTCAAAGGCGATTTTGGCATTCGTTTCGACGAGCGCGATCATCTCGGCTTTCTGCCCGCGTTTCGGGTCGAAAATCCTGACGCGCCGCCCGCGCCGCGCTGTCAGAACCTTTTCCAGAACGTCGCGGTCGGCGAAATCAGCCGGAACGTGAATTTCCAGCGGCACGTAATCGGTCGAATAATACTGCGCCAGAACTTCGCCTAAAAATTCGGAAACGTCGAAATTTTCCGCGTCCAAATCTTCCCAAAAAAACTCGCGCCGACCGACGATTTTGCCTTCGCGCATCGTAAAAAGCTGCATCGCCAAACGCTGCGCTTCCCGGTAAAACCCAATGATGTCCACGTCGCGCTCTGCCGTCATCGCCATTTTTTGCTGCTCGCCCAACGCCAAAACGGTTTTGTGCAGATCGCGGTATTTCGCCGCCATCTCGTAATTATGATTTTCGGCGAAATGCCACATTCTAATCTGCAATTTGTCGGCGAGTTCCTTGTTTTTGCCTTCGAGCAGTAATTTTACATCGCTCGCCGCTTGGCTGTATTCGTCCGGCTTGCACAATTCTTTAACGCACGGCGCGAGACATCTTTTTAAATGATATTCAAGGCACGGACGCGGAAGTTTGCCGTCAATTTCGATGTCGCAAGTTCGCATCTGAAATGTGCGATTGATTAAATCCAAAGTTCGACGCGCCAGACTCGCGGGCAGAAAAGGTCCGTAATACGATGCGCCGTCGCGCAGAATTTTTCGGGTGATAACGACCTTCGGAAAAGGTTCGTGCGTCATTTTCAAATGCGGATACTGCTTGTCGTCTTTGAGTAAAACATTAAAACGCGGCTTGTGTTTTTTGATGAGGTTCGATTCCAGCACGAGGGCTTCGACTTCGTTGTCAACGACGATAAATTCCAAATCGGCGATGCGGCGGACGAGTTCGCGTGTTTTAGCGTCGTGTCCGCGCCCCGATTGAAAATACGAACGAACGCGATTTTTCAAATTTTTCGCCTTGCCGACGTAGATAATTTTGCCGTCGGAGTTTTTGTGAAGATATACGCCGGGCGCAGTCGGCAGATTTTTGAGTTTTTCCTCTAAAGTCATTGCTTAAATTTTAACGAAAAGCGTTGTTAAATGGAAAACGGAAAACGGAAAACGGAAAATGTTGAGAAAAGATTCTTCATTTTCCGTTTCCATTTTTCGTTGAACGTCTTTGCGTTCTTTGCGTCTTTGCGTGAAAATTTTCCTGTCCGAATGAAAACGCTGCTGACAACTTCACCGCAACGTGCCGCCGAATTTATCGAGCGCGGCGGCATTGTCGCGTTTCCGACCGAAACGGTCTACGGTTTGGGCGCGAATGTTTTTGACGAAAAAGCGATTGAGAAAATCTTTATCGCTAAAAATCGTCCGAACGATAATCCTCTAATCGCCCACGTCGGCAATCTCGCGCAAATTGAATCTTTAGCGGCGGAAATCAACGAAACGGCACGGAAATTTATCGCGGCGTTTTTCCCCGCGCCTCTAACTTTGGTGCTGCCGAAAGCGAGACGAGTTCCTTTGATAGCCACGGCAAATCTCGAAACAATCGGCGTGCGAATGCCGCAAAGCCTATTCGCGCTGGAATTCCTGAAGGCGTGCGGAACGCCGCTGGTCGCGCCGTCGGCAAATCTTTCGGGTAAGCCTTCGCCGACGAATTGGCAAGCCGTGTTTGAAGATTTGGACGGCAGAATTGACTGCCTTCTGCAAGGCGCGGCGACGGAAATCGGACTCGAATCAACCGTTGTTGACTGCACTTCGGACGTTCCGCTTATTTTAAGATGCGGCGCGGTGACGTTGGAAAATTTACAAAAAATCATTCCCGAAACGCGGCTCTACCGAGCTTCAAATAACGAACCGCCGAAGAGTCCCGGATTGAAACACCGGCATTATTCGCCGTCCGCAAAAGTCGTTTTAGTTAATGGAAAATGGAAAATGGAAAATGGAAAATCGAAAGCGTTTATCGGATTGAACGAACCGGAAGAGAATTTTGAGTTAATAAAAATCTGCGCGTCCGTTGAAGAATACGCGCACGAAGTTTTCGCTTTTTTTCGTGGATGCGACCATCGAAATATCGAAACGATTTATTGCCAGACCGTTTCGGAAAAAGGAATCGGTGCGGCACTAATGGACAGGCTGCGACGCGCTTCGGAGAGTTGAAATTTTATGACCGAAAAAAGGCTCAAAAACTTATCTTGGTTTGACGGCGACAATCGCCAGTTCACCATTATCGCCTAAAATCTTTGCTTCGACCAACGGGCTTTCCGGCAATTGGTGCAGATATTCGAGCGGTATCAACACTAAAACTTCTTTGTCGCCGCCGCGTTTGATTTCTTCTAAAACTTCCGTCACGCCGGGAAATCTTTTGAGTTTGCCGTCCGGGTTTCTAACCAGCCGATTCGTGCCGTAAAATTCCGCGTTGTGAGAAATCGTGTGCAGATTGATAATTTTCGCGCCCGCGTAACCGTTCGCATCGGCGTTTTCGATTAAATACTTGGTCGTTTCGGATGCCCCAAGCGGCGGAACGAAAAATTGCAGAACAATCACGACGACGGCGAATGTCGCCAGCGCGACTGCTTGAGCCAAGCGTCTTCTTGACAGTGATTGCTGCACAAAACGATTGAGATAGATCGCCGTCAAAACGAGCGCGGCAGGCAGCGCAGGCAAAATATAACCGGGAAGTTTCGAGCCGGAAAAACTGAAAAAGACCAGCGGCACGAGCAGCCAGGCGAGAGCGAAAAGGGTTAAGGATGAAGGGTGATGAAGGATGAATGTTTCTGAACCTTGAACCTTAAACCTTGAACCTTGAACCTTGATAAAATTCCAGATTGCCGCGAGAAAAAACGGCAGCCAGGGCAAAGTCATCAGCGGCAGAACCCAGAGGAAAAAATAAAACGGCTGCGGGTGCTGATATTTGTTTGAAGTGTAGCGGGCGAAATGATGCTGGATGAAAAATTCGTCAATAAAAGTCCATCCGTGCGCCTGATACATCGGCAGATACCAGACGGAAGCGATCAGCAAACTGACGATTGTTCCCCAGAATAAACTGACCAAAAACACCTTGCTCGGCAAAAGCTCAAATTTTATAAGGTGATAAAAAAAGACGATGGCGAACGGGAAAACGATTCCGATCAAACCTTTGGCGAGCAGCGCGAGACCGATAAAAAAGTAAAATCCCAAAAGAAATAGGTGCGCCCAAACGATTGGCGGCGTGACGGCGACGATTTTTGCGGCGGCTGACGTGGCGTTGACAATCGTGTTCGGAACGGCGGAGAAATAATGTTTTTGGAGAAAAATTTCAAAAAGAAAATAGCAAACTAATGAAGCGGTCAACGGGAAAGTCAAAATAATATCAAAGCTCGCGCCGCGTGAAAAGGCGATTAAACCGCTGCTTGAGGCGGCGATTAACGCCAGCCGGTTGGCGAATGGGTAATGGAAAATGGAAAATGGAAAATGGGTTTTTTCGGCTGGTTCGGTGTTATCTGCGGATGAGAATAATCCTAAAATCCACAAGCTGAAAATCGTTCCCAAGCCGAATAAAGCCGAGCCGAAGCGGGCGGCAAATTCGTTCACGCCGAAAAGATTGTAGGACGCGATTTGCAGCCAGTAAAGCAGCGCGGGTTTTTCAAACCAATTCGCGCCGCCGAGCGTCGGCGTAATCCAATCGCCGCGCAGAAACATCTCACGCGCCACTTGCGCGTAACGCGATTCGTCGGGTCCGAGCAGCGGAATCGTCAAGCCGAAAAAATAGACGGCGACGATCAGAAGCGCGAGCAGAAGCCCGACGATTTTGGATTTCGGATTTTGGATTTTAGATTTTAGATTTTCCGGCATCTTCGATTTAGCGTTCAGGGCTTTTCATTTCGGTTTTTGTAATTTCCAACATCATCAATGAAAATAAAAGTATTGCTGAAATAGATTCGACAATCAATTATGCAGAAAATCCAAAACCCAAAATCCGAAATCCGAAATCTGCGAACCGCCGTCGTCGGAGTCGGCAGTTTGGGACAGCATCACGCGCGAAATTACGCCGAAATCGCTAATTTGGGTGAAACAAAGTTCATCGGCGTTGCTGATTCGACTGAAGAAAACGCCCGCCGTATCGCCGAAAAAAATAATTGCGATTACTTTACCGATTGGACGGATTTGCTCGATAAAGTTGACGCGGTTTCCATCGTTACGCCGACTGAAACGCATTGCGAAATCGCCTGCGCCTTTCTCGAAAAAGGCGTGAATGTTTTAGTCGAAAAGCCGTTTGCGAAAACTCTGGCAGAAGCCGATTTGATGATTGCCGCCGCACAGAAATCCGGCGCAAGGTTGATGGTCGGACATCTCGAACGCTTCAATCCGGCGATGGTCGCGCTGCGCCCGCACGTCGACCGACCGCTGTATTTCGAGATTCACCGCGTTTCACCGTTCCCGAATCGCTCGCTCGACGTTGATGTCGTGCTGGACGTGATGATTCACGATTTGGACGCGATTCAGTGGCTGGTCGGTGAAAACGTGAAAGTTTCCGAGATTCACGCCGTCGGCATTCCCGTTATTTCCGACAAAGTTGATGCCGCAAACGCCCGCATCGAATTTGAAAACGGCGCGGTCGCCAACATTACGGCATCGCGCATCGGCACGGAGAAGATTCGCAAAACGCGCTTTTATCAAGCGAATTCCTACGTCGTTCTCGATTACGCGACAAAGTTCGCGTCCGTCACATCGCTCGCGCCGAACGCGATTCATCCGCTGTTGGGAATTTCAGTCAATCGTCTGGAAATCGTTGATGTCGAGCCGCTTCGCGCCGAAATCGAAGCGTTTTTAGACTGCGTTATCAATAATAAAACGCCGCCGATTACCGCCGAAGACGGCAAACGCGCTTTGAGCCTGGCATTGGGCGTATTAGATAAAATCGAAATGCACCGTAGTCGTTTGAATGTTTAAGACTTTGTAATCTTAATTTCGACAACAAAATGCTGCTCTTCGTTCAGAGTCCAAACTTCAGCGTGTCTTAATCCGCCAGCGAAGCGCGGCGGAAACACGCTGAAGGCGTGGACTCTGAACGAAGAACAACATTCCAAAAACTAATGGAAAATAAAATTTCCGACTTTTTGCAATCAAGCATTGAAGCGAAAGATTACCCGTCAGCCGTCTACCTCGTCGCGGAAAAAGGCGCGGTTGTTTTCACCGACGCGCTCGGTTTCGCCGTCGTTGGACCTGAACGAATCGAAGCAAACAGCGAGACGATTTACGATTTGGCGAGTTTGACGAAACCGCTTGTTGCCGGTTTGTTGTGCGCGAAGTTAATTAAAAACGGCGAGATGCGTTTATCGGATAAACTTTCGCATTACTTTAAAGAATTTGACACAAACGAAAAGCAGGCAATTACGCTTGAAAATCTTTTAACTCATACTTCGGGTTTTCAAACGTGGAAGCCGTTTTATTTAATCGCAAATTTGAAATCTGAAATTTTAAGTTTGATCGCTGCCGAACCGCTCGAAAATCTGCCGAATGAGAAAGCCGTTTATAGCGATTTGAATTTTCTAACGCTGACGATTCTGCTTGAAAAACTTCACGGTGAGAGAATTGACAAAATTGCCAAACGGGAAATTTTCGCGCCGCTGAATCTGCAAAATACTTTTTACAATCCGCCGCGAGAACTGCAAAAACGAATTGCCGCCAGCGAAAAGGGCAACGAATATGAAAAGCAAATGTGCATCGAAAAAGGTTTCGATGTCGCAAATTATCAATGGCGCGAACAGCAGATTTGGGGCGAAGTTCACGACGGAAATTGTTATTTTATGAACGGCGTTTCCGGTCACGCCGGACTTTTTTCGACGGCTTTCGAGGCTTTCAAAATCGCGCAGCAGTTTCTGGCGAATCAAACGACTTTGCTGAAGCCGGAAACGTGCGAACTTTTCCGCACGAATTTTACGCCGAATTTGAACGAAGCGCGTTCCATCGCGTTTCAACTGGCGAAAACCAAAGACTCGACGGCGGGCGCGGCATTGGCGAAAGACAGTTTCGGACATCTCGGCTTTACCGGAACTTCGCTGTGGATCGAACCGGAAACGACGCGCATTTATATTTTGCTCACCAACCGCACTCACGCCCGCGATTTGCCGTTCGCTAATATAAATTCGGTCAGAAGAAAGTTTCACGAACTCGCCGCGCAGGAATTGAACAGAAAAAATGGCGGCAAGCCTTAACTTTGAAAACCCGATAATTTATTCACGGACATCTAAAAACGCCGATTGACAATCATAAAAATATCTTCCCGCAGCCATTCGAGATTTGTCTGGAGAATTTAAAAGTTATGAAAAAGTTCGGCATTTTTTTAGCGTGTCTTTGTTTATTGACGCTTTCCGTTGTCGCCCAATCGAGCCGAGCGACGCGCCCGCGCATCGTGACCGCGCCGACTCCGCCGCCGGACTCGACAACGGCGAAAGTTCCGCCGGTTTTAAAAGACGACAATCGAACCGCAACGCAAACCGTTCCGACTGCGACCGAAGATTTGCCGGTTGAAGAGGACGACGAAGTGATTCGCGTCGAAACCAATCTGGTAACTTTTCCCGTTTCGGTGATTGATCGTGAGGGAAGATTTGTTTCGGGTTTGCAGAAGGGCGATTTTCAGATTTTCGAGAATGGTATCGAGCAGAAGATCGAAGATTTTGCGACCGTTCAACAGCCTTTCACGGTTATTCTGCTGATTGATGTCAGTCCTTCGACGCAGTTTCAGATTGAAGAAATTCAGGATGCGGCAATCGCTTTTGTTGACCAGTTGCGGAACGAAGATAAAGTGCTGGTGATTTCTTTTGATGAGCGCGTCAATGTTTTAAGTCAGGCAACGAACAACCGTGCGGCACTGAGAAGTGCTATCAGGCGGGCGCAGTTCGGCGACGGCACGAGTCTTTACGAAGCGGTTGACTATGTTATCAGTCGTGAATTGCAACGCATCGAAGGTCGCAAAGCAGTTGTTTTATTTACCGACGGCGTGGACACGACTTCGCGGCGGGCAAATTATCAAAGCACCGTTCTCAAAACCGAGGAGATTGACGCGCTTTTTTACCCGATTCGCTACGATACTTCTGATGAGATGATGATTAACGGCGGCGGTAATTATCCGCAGCCTAAACAAAGAAAGAAAGGAATCGGGGGCATCTTCGACGACATTCTGAACGGCGGCATTGTTTTCGGCGGCGGCAATCAGAGCGGCGGCAATGGTTCGACCCGCGCCGAATATGAAACGGGCAAAAAATATCTGGAAGAATTGGCACGGAACAGCGGCGGCAGAAACTTTGAGGCGAACAACGATTTGAACGCCGCGTTTTCCGGCATCGCCGAAGAACTGCGCCGTCAATACTCGCTCGGCTATTACCCGGAAAAAGTCGGGCAGAAAGGCGAGCGCAAACAAATCCGCGTCCGCGTCAAGCGTCCGAATGTCGTCGTCAGAGCCAAGAACAGCTACATCGTCGGCGACAGCGACAAGAAATTTGCGGGGAAATGAATCGGAGTTTAGCGGACTGGATTGACAGCGATCTTTAGTTGGAAATAGTCACGCCGCTGCAGAGAAAAACGAGTTTCAAACGACTGATAAAAGTTATTTGAAACTCGTTTTTTAGATTACGGTTCCGTCGGGGATAATCGCGTTTTTCGGCACGATAATGATGCCTTCGCGGATGAAGTAACAGCCGGTTTCATCGTCAAAGGTTTCGACGTTGTGCTGATTGACGAGCCGGACGTTGGCTCCGATACGGGCGTTTTTGTCAATGATGGCGCGGTTGACAATCGAGTTTTGACCGATGCCGACGTGCGGCTTGCTACTGCCGGTGTTGCGCTGCAAATCCTCGAACGATTCAAAAAAATCCGCGCCCATTACGATTGAATTTTCAATCCGCACACCTTCGTCAATCCGGCTGCGGAGTCCGATGATCGAGTTTCGCGCATACACGCCGTTTAAGATGCAGCCTTCGCTAATCATCGAATTATCAATGTCGCAGACGTGAATTTTCGACGGCGGCAGGTAACGACTGCGCGTGTAAATCGGGTCGGCATCGTTGAAAAAATCGAACTTCGGAAGCGGCGAAGCCAAATCGAGATTTGCCTGATAAAACGCCCGCATCGTCCCGATGTCTTCCCAGTAACTGTTGAAAAGATGCGCCTGCACATTGAGCTTTTCGATTGCCGCCGGGATTATCTCGCCGCCGAAATCGAAGTATGTCGGGTCTTCGTTGAGCAGTTCGACCAGGCGATCATAATTAAAAATATAAATGCCCATCGAAGCCAGATACGGACGCGCCGCGCTTTCCTCGCCGGTCAAACCGAACTGCGTCGTGTCAACCTGCATCGCTTCGAGCGCATCGCCTTTAGGCTTTTCCTTGAACTCGATGATGCGCCCGTCGTCGCTCGTTTTGAGCAGCCCGAAACTTTGCGCGTCGTGCGGATTGGCGGGAATAACGGAAATCGTGACATCGGCGTTCGTCTCGAAGTGGCGTTTCAGAAATTGGCGATAATCCATCCGGTAAAGATGGTCGCCGGATAAAATTAAAACCGTATTTGTCCGCCAATCGCGGATGTGCGGCAGCGTTTGGCGCACCGCGTCCGCCGTGCCTTGAAACCAATCGGGGCTGTCGGTGCGCTGTTCCGCCGCGAGAACTTCGACAAAGCCGGTCGAAAAAGACGAAAAACGATAAGTGCGCGAAATGTGCCGGTTGAGCGATGCGGAATTATATTGCGTGAGAACGAAAATCTGCATCACCGACGAGTTGATGCAGTTGGAAATCGGCACGTCAATCAGGCGATATTTGCCGCCGAGCGGAACCGCCGGTTTCGCCCGGTCTTTGGTCAAAGGAAACAGCCGCGAACCCGCGCCGCCGCCGAGAATTACCGCCACCACATTTTCGTATTGTGCCATATAATCAGATTTTCGAGTTTTATTTTCCGTCTCTACAATAAAGATTCGGGTTTTAAGTTTCAAGTTCGATTTCGTGCTAATTCCAACCACGCAATTTTACCACGCTTTTGACTTTCCGCCGCCAGCGTGATAATTTGCCTTTCACCTTAATTTGCAATGTCGGGCGATTAGAAATCGTTGCTTACGCGAATTAAATTGTTCTTTTTCAGCCTAAAATACTTCGGGTGTCGCTTTTGAAATTAGAAGCGGCGATTAAAGGGAAAGCGAGTGAAAATCTCGCACGGTCGCGCCACAGTGAAACAGTTAGCAGTTAGCAGTCAACAGTTATCATAAAATCAAAATGATAACTGTTGATTGCTAACTGCTAACTGTAAAGTCTGGAAGCCTGCCCCGAAGTTTTTTAGCCGGAATCGTCTCGCGTCAGGACGTTTGGCTGCAACGGGTTTCTAATGTTTTTTCTCCTTTTGTTTAATTGAGTGGAAAACCTTGTCCGTCCTGCCTTTCGTTTCGTTGCGGAAAGCAGGAAAGGCAGGGTTTTTTATTTGTCTGTAGTTAATTTCGTAAAATTTAATCGAATTTGTTCAGCATCAGCGCGTATTTACAAAAATAGTTTTGCGCTCGGCTGTCTATTGCTGTGCGCTTTTTTGTTCTCCAATTGCCGCCGCGAAAATGTCAGCCAGCCGCCGAGTGCGCCGACGCGCGAGATAACCGACGATTTGGGTCGCCGTGTGCGTCTGCCCGAAAAAGTTTCGAGCGCGATTTCGCTTGCGCCGAATCTGACGGAAATTGTCTTTGCCGTTGGCGCAGGCGACAAATTGGTCGGTGTCACGAGTTATTGCGATTATCCGGCGGCGGCGCAAAAAATCCAGAGAATCGGCGACACGCTCACGCCGAATATCGAAAATATCATCGCGCTGAAACCGCAAATCGTTCTGATTTCGACCGCTTCGCAAGTGGAAAATTTCACCCGCACACTCGACGCGCAAAACATCGCTTATTTCGTGACGAATCCGAACAGTCTGGACGATATTTACAAAAGCATCAATCAAATCGGCGAGATTTTCGGCAGCGTCGAAAAAGCCGGGCAAATCGTCGGCGAAATGAAACGGCGCGTTACCGAAATCGAGACGCGCACGAAGACGACGAAAATTGTCAAAGTTTTCGTTCAGATTGACAAAAACTCGCTTTACACCGTCGGCAAAGATTCGTTTATGACCGATTTGGTTCGGCAGGCGGGCGGCGAATCGGTGACGAAAGACGTGGCGACGGCGTATCCGAAAATCAGCAAGGAAACGGCTTTAGCCTTAAACCCGGAAGCGATAATTTTGTCGGACAGCGAAAATAACCGCGAGCCGAACGAAGTTTTCGCCAATTCTCCGGCGGTGAAAAACGGCAGAGTCTACAAAATAAATGCCGATTTGCTGTCGCGTCCCGCGCCGCGCATCGTGGACGGACTGGAACAATTGGCGAAGGCTCTGCATCCTGAAAGTTTCGAGTGAAAGTGCCAACCAGACAATCTAAAGTTCGCGGATGGCGTTTCGGCGTTGGACTTTTATTTTTGTTAATCGTCGCTTTCGCCGCCGCGATTTTGCTCGGCAGCGAGAAACTTTCGTTCTTTGAATTAAACCAACAGCAGAGCGCGATTTTATTCGACATTCGCCTGCCGCGCATTCTGCTCGGCGCGACGGTCGGCGCATCGCTGGCGTTGGCGGGCGCGAGTTTGCAGTCGCTTTTGAGAAATCCGCTGGCTGAACCTTATCTGCTCGGCGTTTCCAACGGCGCGGCTCTGGGGACGATGCTGGCGTTTATATTTTTCGCCCAATGGGAATTCGCGCGTCCGTTAATGGCTTTCGCGGGCGCGAGTCTGGCGACGTTCACGGTTTATCAGATGGCGAAATCGCGCACGGGAATGAACGTCGAACGGCTGATTTTGGCGGGCGTGATCGTCACGACGTTTCTTTCGTCAATTTTAGTTCTGCTGACTTCGCTGCTCGACGCGGCGAAACTCAGAAGTTTTACGTTCTGGCTGCTCGGCGATTTGTCACAGGCGACGAAAAGCGGATTTTATTTGACTTTAGCGGTCGTCGTCATCGGCACGATTGTTTTAAGCTGGCAGGCGCGGGCGTTGAATCTGCTGATGATCGGCGAGCGCGACGCTTTCGATTTCGGAGTCGAAGTCGGAAAAACTCGTTTGATTGTTTTTGCGACGGCGGCGGCATTGGTCGGAATTTCGGTGGCGGCGAGCGGTTCGGTCGGTTACGTCGGCTTGATTGTGCCGCATCTGGTGCGGCTCTCGGTCGGCAGCGACAACCGTTTCGTGATTCCATTTTCGGC
>JAJAZE010000195.1 GCA_026785925.1 Pyrinomonadaceae bacterium | reverse complement strand
GTTTTGGGCGGACTGCTCGGAATTTTTATGATGATTCCCTTGCGCCGCGCTTTGATCCGCGACCAGCACGGCTATCTGAAATACCCGGAAGGCACGGCTTGCGCGGAAGTTTTGAAAGCGGGCGCAAGTGCCGAATCACGCGCCGCTTCGATTGAATCGGAAAAAGTCGGCGCGGACGACGCGGCGACGACGGGCGGCAAAGTCATCGCCGTCGGCTTCGGCATCGGGTTTCTGTTTAATTCGCTGATGCAGGTTTTCAAAGGCTGGAAGGAATCGCCCGGCAAAGAATTCGGCGCGCCGTTCACCGGCGGCTCGGTTTCTCTGGAAAACAATCCGGCACTGCTCGGTGTCGGCTATATTATCGGTCCGCGCATCGCCGGAATTATGTTCGCGGGCGGCGCGTTGTCGTATCTCGTGCTGATTCCGATGATTAAATACTTCGGCGCGGCTCTGCTCTCGCCGCTCGCGCCCGCCACGACGAAAATCATTTCCGAGATGGCGATTCAAGGCAAAGACAGCATCCAAAGCACCTACGTTTTATACATCGGCGCGGGCGCGGTCGCCGCCGGCGGAATGATCAGTTTAGCCAGAAGTTTGCCGACGATTTGGAACGGCTTAAAAGGCGGACTCGCCGATTTGCGCGGCGGCAGTCAGGTCAAAGACGAAGCCGCCCTGCCGCGCACCGACCGCGATCTTTCGCTGAAATGGGTGATCATCGGCATTCTGGCGTTGATTATCGTCATCACGTTTGCGCCGGCACTAAAAATGAATTTGATCGGCGCGATTTTGATTATTATTTTCGGCTTTTTGTTCGTGACGGTTTCATCGCGCTTGACGGGCGAAATCGGCTCGTCGTCAAATCCGATTTCGGGAATGACCGTCGCCACTCTGCTTTTGACTTGTCTGGTTTTTCTGTTGCTCGGATGGACGCAGCCCGACCCGTATTTTGTCACGGCGTTGAGCGTCGGCGGCATCGTCTGCATCGCCGCGTCGAACGGCGGCACGACTTCGCAGGATTTGAAAACCGGCTTCTGGGTCGGCGGAACGCCCTGGAAACAGCAAATCGCCATTCTGATCGGCGCAACCGTTTCAGCTTTGATTTTGGGTCCGATTTTAATTCAGTTAAACAATTCTTCAACCGTTTATCAGCGAGTCGAACCGACCGCTTTCGCCTCGGATTTTCGCGTTCCCGAACAGCAACTGCTTCGTGAAAACGGACAATTAAAACGCGAAACGATCAAAGAAGCCGGTCTCAGCGATCAAAATAATTACAGCGTCTGGCACAACACGGACGCGAAAGCCGGTGAAGCCGGACGTTATCTGGTTGACACGCAGGGCAAACCCGCTTATTTGGTTGATCCGGGCATTAACGGCACAGTCACGAAACGCGCCGACGGTTCGACCGTCACGAAATACAACGCGCCGAAGGCGACTCTGATGAGCTACATCATCAAAGGAATTTTGAGCCAGGAATTACCGTGGGGTTTGGTTTTGTTGGGCGTGATGATTGCAATCGTGCTGGAGCTTTCCGGCATTCCGTCGCTCGCCTTCGCCGTCGGTTTATATCTGCCGATTTCCGTTTCCGCGCCGATTTTCGTCGGCGGACTCGTCCGCTGGGCGGTTGATAAAGAATTGATTAAAAAACTTCGCCATCGTAATTTAACCGAAGAGGAAGTGATCGCCGAAACCGATAAAAGTCCGGGCGTTCTGCTCGCATCGGGTTACATCGCGGGCGGCGCGTTAGCCGGAATTTTAGTCGCGGTCGCGGCGGAGTTTTTGAGCAAGACGGTCACGGGTTTTGAAAAATGGTCGGAAGAACATAACCCGTTTTTCGCGGGCAACAATTCCGATTGGCTCGGAATGATACCGTTCTGGATTCTCGCGCTGGTTTTATACTACGTCGGACGCGAATTGATTTTGACCGGAAAATCGCGCAAGTAAGTTCGACCCGAATACATATCAATAAAAGCCGCTTTGCTTTATAATTCGCAGAGCGGCTTTTAAGCGTTACGGCGAATTTCTCAAAAGCTAAAGGAGACAAAATGTCAGAAAATTTCAAATTAACCTCGCGCCAACATATTCTTCCAATCAAAGTTCTGGCTTGCTTTTTCGGCTTGCTGCTCGGCTTTTTCGTTTTCTCGCCGGAGGCTTCGATGCAGGATGAAGCGGTTGTGGTGAGCGGCAATAAGATGAGCAATAGTGTGAACAGAATGATGATGAACGGCAATTACCGACCGACTCCCGAACCGCCGAAATCTACGATTCGCGGGCGCGTCATTTATGCCGATACGGGCGGTGTCGTGCGCCGCGCCGGTTTGATGCTGCTGCCGTCCAAGGGTTCGGGCGGCGGGCGGGAAAACGCCGGACTAACCAATGAACGCGGCGAATTTGAAATCAAAAATGTCGCGGCAGGCAGATATTTCGTCTCGGTCAACATTCCGGGCGTGGTCACGCCGTTCAGCGCACTGAGCAATTTTGAAAGAATCGGATCAATGCAGAACAACCCTGAAATGGCTGACGTAACGCGCGATTTTCAGGAAGTCGTCGTCAACGGGTTGACCGATATTGACATCACGGTTGCGGCGCGGCGCGGCGCGGCGATTAGCGGCAGAATTATCTACGCCGACGGCGAATCGGCAATCGGTGTGCGCGTCGAAGTTCTGCGAAAAAAAGACGGCAAGTATTCCGCCGTCATCCCGAACATTAGCGAGATTTTCGGCGCGATGTTCGGCGGCGCGGCGGGCGGACTGAAAACCGATGATCGAGGAGTTTTCCGCATCGCGGGACTTCCGGCAGGCGATTACATCGTTCGCGTGATGGAAAATGTTTCGCACAGCGAAAAAGAAAATAACCGTGAGGGCGAAATGATGTCGCTGCTTGGTTTTAACCCGAATTCGATGGTCGCCACTTATTACCCGAATACGGATGATGTCAAAAAAGCCGAAATCGTCAAAATCGAACTCGGTCAGGAACGTCCCGAAGTAAATATCACGATTCCCAACCAAACGCTGCATACGATTAACGGAATCGTCATCAACAAAGCGACGCGCCAGCCGGTGAAAGGCGCGCGCGTCAGCATTAAAAACGAAAACGCCGTCACTTCGCTGTTCAGCGCGATCAGCGAAGGCGGC
>JAJAZE010000194.1 GCA_026785925.1 Pyrinomonadaceae bacterium | reverse complement strand
CTGCACGTCACGCGGCGAATGGTCGTAATAAAAATCAAGCCCGATTTCGCCCCACGCGATAACTTTCTTAGACGATTTCACTAAGTCAATCAAATGATTTTCGGCTTGCTCATCATAAAGTTTCGCATCGTGCGGATGAACGCCGACCGCTGCAAAAATATTTTCGTAGCGTTCGGCGACCTCGACGGCTCGTTTAATTTCACCGTCGTGCGGATTTCCCGTCCCGACAGTCAACATCATCTTCACGCCCGCGTCTTTCGCACGCTGCACGACTTCATCGCGGTCAGCATCAAATTGTTCGCCGTCAATGTGGCAATGTGAATCTACAAAAATCATTTCGTGTCAAACTTCAAACTTTCCATAATTTTTTCCAAAGAACTTTGACCTTCGGAGTTGAGATAAGTCAGCACGAATGTGACGGAATATCCTTTGCGAATTGTAATAAAAAGTTTTTGCTGAATAAAATCCTTGCTTTGAAGTGAAAATGTTGAAAACGCTGTTCCGTTCACTTCGGTTTTCTGAACATCTTTTATTAGCTTGAAATTTGGATTGGTCAAAAAAAAGTTTTTAGTAGCGACAGCAACCATCTCCGAACTAATTTGATTACTCGGTTGTTTTAAAACACCAACCCCGAAACTCGCGCCTTTTTCCAGTTTTTCACTCTTCGGCGTTACAACAAACATCACCACTTCTTTTTTAGTAGCATCTTCAAACGCTTTGTTGGTTTTTTCCTTTTCAGTTTTAAGAATCTCTAATCCGACGCTCTTACTCGCGTTAATTTCCGATTTATCCAAACGCCTCCATTCTTTCAGAAAACTAAATGAAAAATCAAAAAAAGTGTTTTTGTAATCACTATCCGTCGCGGTGCCAAGAAAATCACTCGGAACCGGGACAATGACGCTTTCAGGAGATTTTAATGATTTAAATGAGTTGAAAAATCGCGTCGTTTCGTTTTCAAACTCGGCAACTTTATCCTTATCGTATTCGCTCAGAATATGCCAGTTTGTTACATCATTCCTAATCTCATAAATTCTTTTCCCGACGATTAAGATTCTTATTTTTTGAAATTGATAATCTTGGAGAACATCGAATTCCTTCCCTGATATTCCATCAATCTTAATGTCTTTTTCCGCTTCAATCGTTGATTTTGGAATTTTCAATAGATTAGCCTTGACAACTTCATAAATTTTCGCTGCATCATTTAATGCAAAGTCGTAATCAATTGTGTTTAAAATCGAATTAGAGCCTTGCCGATAAACCCGATAATTCGTCGCTTTTCCGTTCGCTATTTCTTGTTTAGTGATTTTGGGGACACCCGGAAAGGTAATTTGAAATGATTTATCTTCGGGAATAAATTCCTCTAAAATGCTTTTTTCAGGAGCCTTGTAAATCAAAGGCGCAGGAGGAGGAGGAGATTGTGCAAAAATCGCCGATCCTCCGATATTAAAAACAAAAATCAAACTCAATAAAAATTTCATAATTATTTCAGCCTCGCGCCGATGTCCACATTTTCAATAAAAGCCGCCAGTGCCGGTTTTTCGCCTGTGCCGTTCTCCAAACTCGCGGCGCAAATCATTCCGTTTGATTCAAGCCCGCGCATCGTTCGCGGTTTTAAGTTGGCGACGACGACGACTTTGCGACCGATTAAAGTTTCCGGTTCGTAGTATTCGGCTAAACCGGCGAGAATCTGGCGCGGCTTTTCTTCGCCCAAATCTATTTCAAAACGCAGCAGTTTGTCGGCTTTCGGAATTCGTTCGGCGACTTTGATTTCGCCGACGCGCAGCTCGACTTTTAGAAAATCGTCAATCGTGATGAAATTTTCCACTTCATCAGCTTCGTCCGGCTGATTGTTTATTAAAACGTCGGTCGGGTTTTGTGTGAGGACGTTCTCCGTCGGCTGGACGACAACCGGCTTCGGCTCTTCATTTTCTATTTTCAATTTTCCACTTTCCATTATTTCACTCATAACTTTATTTTTATCGAGACGCGGAAAAACGGCTTGCGTTTCACCAATTTTCGTTTCCGTTTTTAATTCTCCGTAGTTTAAATTTTCAGGATTTATTACCGTAATGTCATCACTCAAACCGATTTGCCCATAGATATTTTTCATCGCTTCCGGCATCACCGGAAAAAGCAGGACGCACAGCCAGCGCAGCGTTTCGGTGGCGCGATACAAAACGGCGTTCAAGGTTTCGGCTTGATTTTCATCTTTAATAAGTTCCCAAGGTTTCGCGTCGGAGATCATTTTATCAATCCGCGCAATCACCGACCAAACAATTTCTAAGGCTTGGCTGAACTCGAAATTGTCAAACTTTCGCAGAAATTCGTCGCGGGCGTGTTCGAGAACCGAAACCAACTCCTGCTCGTCCGGGTTAATTCCGGCGCGTTTGGCGTAAATATAATTATGTTCAGCAATTTTCCCGTTGGGAATCGCGCCGTCGCAGTATTTGTTAATCATCGAAAGCGTGCGGCTCGAAAGATTGCCCAAACCGCTCGCTAAATCGGCGTTGGCGCGTTCGATTAAATTTTCGTAGCCGAACTTTCCGTCCTGTCCGAAAACCATTTCGCGCAAAACAAAATATCTGATCGCATCGGTTTGAAAATGTTCACGCAAAACGCCGAGTTCAATCGTATTGCCGAGCGTTTTGCCCATTTTGCGCCCGTCCGCGTCGAGCCACATTCCGTGCGCGTAGATCGTCTGCGGCAATTCCAAACCGGCGGCATCGAGAAATGAAAACCAATAAACCGAATGCTGCCGCAAAATATCTTTGCCGACCAGATGCGTGACGTTTCCCCAATATTTCTCGAAACCAACCGCTTTTCTCTCTTCATTGCCGTAACCGATTGCCGTAATATAATTGGAAAGCGCGTCGAGCCAGACATACATCACGTGATTTTCGTCGCCCGGAACCGGAACGCCCCAACTGACCGATTTCTTTTCACGCGAAATCGAAAGGTCTTGCAAACCGCTTTTGATAAACGAAATGACTTCATTTTTTCTGGCTTCCGGGCGGATCAGGATCGGATTTCCCTCAATCGCTTCGAGCAGAAATTCGCCATAATCCGACAGACGGAAAAAATAGCTTTCTTCGGAAACTTTATCCAACGGTCGCTCGTGAACCAAACAGCGCGGCACGTCTTCGCCGTCGCGGATTTCATATTCTGTTTCGGTTTTAAACTCGGCGCAGTTCGGACAGAACCACGCTTCGTAGAAACCTTTGTAAATCGTCGAATTTCCTTTCGGCGTTTGATTGCTCGCAATTTTTCGCCACAAACTCCGAACCGCTTCGTAATGAAACGGCTCGGTCGTTCGCATAAAAATATCGTAATCGGTCAAACCGAAATCGGCGAACATTTTCTTCATTTCACCGGAAATGTAATCAACGTAATCCTTTGGCGTTTGACCTTTTGCTTCCGCGACGCGCTGGATATTCACGCCGTGTTCGTCGGTTCCGGTCAGAAAATAAGTATCAAATCCGCGCTGCTTTTTATGTTTCGCCAGAACATCGGCAACCGTCGTCGTGTAGAGATGTCCGAGATGCGGCAGGCTGTTGGCGTAATAAATCGGGGTTGTAATGTAAAAAGTTTTCATATCAAAGTTGAAAAAAGATTTTGCCGCGAATTACACCAATAATACGAATGGGAAATCAAAAAACCATTCGTGTTATTGGTGTAATTCGTGGCTAATTCTTCTTTGGAGTTGAGCGACTATTTTCGATTCGGCTGTGCTTTCGAGAATTCGTCGGTCGCATTATAGCGCGGCATTTTCGCCGCATTGCCGACTTTTAAGCCGATGGCGAAAGAGGTTTCAACCATCTGCACCACGCCGTCGAAACGCCAATCGTCGCGGAACTCGTCGGACGGCTGATGATAATGAAGTTTATTAAATTCGTCGAAGGTTTGCGTGGCAAAATCTTTTGGCTTGCCGACGTAATCCGTGCCGCTTCTGATGCTCAACGCGGGAATGCCGACTTTGGCGAGCGGAAAATGGTCAGAGCGGAAAAACGAACCTTGTTCGGGTCGAGCGTCAGGCGCGAACGTCATTTTACGCTCGCCCAAAACGTCATTGACAACCGACATCAAGTCCGAACGGTCTGCGCCGAGCGCACCGTAATCATTTGTCAAACCGTAAAGATTGCCGCCGTCAATGTTAATATTCGCCGCCGTTTTTTCAGGCGCAAATACAGGAAAGCGCGAATACCATTCCGCGCCGAGCAAACCTTGTTCTTCGGCAGTCGTGAACAGAAAAACGACGGAGCGTTTCGGACGTTCCGACGCGGGCAGTTTCGTCAACGCTTCGGCGATTGCCAACACTGACGCGCAGCCCGTCGCGTTGTCTAACGCGCCGTTATAAATCGTGTCGCCGTTGTCGTTCGGAATGCCAACTCCGAGATGGTCCCAGTGCGCCGTGTAAATCACATACTCATTTTTCAATGCTGCATCGCTGCCTTCGTAAAAGCCGACGACGTTGTTCGAGTCGAGTTTTTTAGTTTCGCTTTTCAAATCAATCTTCGCAGTTAAACCTAATTTCACGGGCTGAAAATTTCTCGTCTTGGCTTGCTCACGCAACTCGTCAAGATTTTTTCCGGCGTTTGTAAAAACTTTTCGCGCCGCGTCTTCGGTCATCCACGAACGCATCTGCAAAAACGGCGTTTTGTCCGCCGCCGTTCGTGCAATATCAAACCGCCACGAGCCGTTCGATGTCCGCACGACGTTCCAGCCGTAACCAGCCGAATCGTTCGTGTGAATCAAAATCACGCCCGCCGCGCCTTTCCGCGCCGCTTCCTCGAATTTATACGTCCAGCGTCCGTAATAAGTCAGAGCCTTTGCGCCGAAAAGATTCGGTTCGCTTACTGTTGCCGGCGGGTCGTTGACCATCATCACCACGATTTTCCCGCGATAATCTTCGGCGTTTCCTTTATAGTCGTTCCACTTTTGTTCGGGCGCGTCAACACCGTAGCCGACGAAAACGAGTTCGGCGTTAAGGCTGACGTTTTCCGTCTGCGCTCCCGTGAACGCGACGAAATCCTCGCCGAATTTATACGCCGCACTGCCGATGTTCAAAGTCGTGTTCGGGTCGGCTTTGACGGCAACCAGCGAAACAGGTTGAAAATACGAACCTTTATTGCCCGGCTGAATGCCAGCCATTTCCAATTGATTAGCGATATATTTCGCCGCCAGTTCGCCGCCGCGACTGCCCGGAGCGCGACCTTCAAAACCGTCGTCGGACAGATATTTAATCGTTGATTTCAGTTTCTGTTCGCTGAACAGATTCGTGTATTTGCCTTTCGTTTGGGCGTTTGCCAATAAACAAAAGGTTAAATTCAAAACGAATGCTAAAGCCAAATAGTTTTTCATAATTTCTCTCCCAAAAATTCCTATTTCAAAAGTCAAACAAGCGTTTAAGCGAGCAAAGGATTCATCGTTTTGAGTTTTGAAAATCGGACGAAATCGCGGTCGGTGGTCGCCAATATCGCGCCGTGTTCGATTGCCAGAGCCGCCAGATGCGCGTCCATCATCAGTGCGCCGCCGGTCTGTCCTTCGATAATCAAATCACTAAAAATTTTCCAATGCTTTTCGGTCGGCAGCAAAATTTTCACTTGCGGCTGCGCTAACCATTTTTCGACAATCTCCATTGATTCCGGCAAAGTGAACGGCAGCGAAAATACGCGCACATTGGTTGAAATTCTTAAAAAAGCCGTGACAACCTGCCAGCTTAAACCAAATAATTCGGGCGAGGAAAGTTTTTTTTCCAGCCACTGTTTCGCTCGCTCGTGTTGTTCGGCATTTTCGTTGTAAGCATATATGAGTAAGTTTGCATCCGGCGTTATCACTTGTGATCTGCTCCCTCTATTTGTTCAAGAAGCTCGCCGATGTTGTCGTAATTTAATCCTTTTTTTATGCCTAGTGCGCGGCTTTGAACTCGAAATTTTTCGGGCGGCGTTATGTTTTTCTCAGCCAGCAATCCGAGCCGTAAAGTTTCATTTACGACGTCCTTAAAAGTTTTGCCGACGGATTGTTTTAATTTTTTTTGAAGTTTCGCCGCAACATCTTCTTCGATGGTCAAGGTGGTTCTCATAGCCGGTATTTTACAAAGCCGGATGTTTTGATGTCAAAGGTAAAGCATCAAAACATCAATAATTACTATCCTTTGATTAAACTCATCGCTTCCGCCCGCGTTCGGGCATCTTTTCTGAATCCGCCGAGAACGCTCGACGTGATGGTTTTCGCGCCCGGTTTTTTCACGCCGCGCAGAGTCATACAAGTGTGTTCGGCTTCCATCACGACCATCACGCCGATTGGGTCGAGTTCGTCGAACAGCGTCTGCGCGATTTGCTGCGTCAGGCGTTCCTGAACTTGCAGCCGACGCGCAAAAATCTCGGCAATCCGCGCCAGTTTCGACAAACCGACGATGCGCCCGTTCTTCGGAATATAAGCGATGTGGACGACCCCGACGAACGGCGCGAGATGGTGTTCGCAGACCGACGCGATGGAAATGTCTTTGACGATCACCATTTCGTCGTGCGAATCGCCCGGCAGCGGCACGATGTGTTCCGCCGCATTTTCCCACATTCCACTCGTCAGTTCGGCGTAAAACTCCGCCACTCGTTCGGGCGTTTTCAGCAAGCCGTCGCGCTCCGGGTTTTCGCCCATTCCTTCGAGCATCAGGCGCACACCCTGAGCGATTTTTTCCAGATCAACTTTCTTTTTCTTGTTTTGTTTTGCCAATTTATTTGTTCAAGTTCTCCAAAACTTCTCTTTCAATTTCACGCAAAGATTTTTTTGATTGTAACGCAATTTGCCGGATTTGTTCGTATTCGGGTTTCGCGTTGACGATTTTGCCTTTGAATTTCGCCGTCTTGACATCAACCGCGCCGAATTCGGTTTCGACTTTGACGGTTTCACGCGGCAGACAATTTCGTTCGACTTCGCTGATTCGCACACCGAGCGTCGAGGTTTCGGTGTACAGCAGTTCGGTTAGAATCTCTTTTTTGTCTTGCTTGCACAAAATTGAAATCATCGTCGCCGGACGATTTTTTTTCATCTGAATCGGCGTGAACCAGCAATCCAGACAACCGATTTCAAAAGCGCGTTCCATCACATAACCGAGAATCTGCGGCGATAAATCGTCAATATTGGTTTCTATTAAAATAAGGTTTTGGTTTTCATTTTTTGGTTTTTGGTCTTCATTTCGTAATTCGTAATTCGTAATTCGTAATTGATTTTCCGTTTCGCCCAACAGCAGCCTCAATACATTTGGAAAATCCTGATATTCCCGCGTCCCTGCTCCGTAAGCGGTTTTCTCGATTGTCATTTCAGGAATTCGTCCGAATTCTTCGCAAACTGTCGCAATAATCGCCGCGCCGGTCGGCGTGATTAGTTCGCCTTCGATTTCGGTCGAATAAATCGGCGCGTTTTGTAATAGTTCGGCGACGGCGGGCGGCGGCACGGGAAATTTGCCGTGCGCCATCTTGACGAAACCTGAACCGACGTGTATTTTCGAGCAGACAAATCGTTCGATTCCGAGCATTTCAAACGCGACACACGCGCCGACGACATCAACAATCGCGTCCAACGCGCCGACTTCGTGAAAGTGAACCTTCTCGATTTCGATGCCGTGAACTTTGGCTTCCGCTTCGGCGAGCCGCGTAAAAATTCTGATCGCCCGCGCTTTCACCGAACCTGAAAACCGCGAATCGTTAATTATTTTCTCGATGTCCTGTAGATGCCGGTGCGCTTTTTCATTTGGAATTCTCACGTCGGCGTGAACGGCGGCGATGCCTGATTTGTCAATCGTCTTAAATTCGATTTCAAATTCCGCGACATCGAGCAGTTTAATTTGCGCGACTAATTCTTTCTCGTCAACGCCGAGCGCGACGAGTGCGCCGAGAATCATATTGCCGCTCGCGCCCGCAAAACAATCAAAATAAAGAATTTTCATAACTTCAGTTTGATAACTTAATGACTCGGCGCGGAGGCTGCGCCGTTTATCATTTCGCTGGTCGCCTGATGAATGTCGGGCAAAAAATAAAATAAAATGCCGAGAATGGCGTAGACCGAAAGTAGCTGCACGCCTTCGATCCAATTGCTTTCGCCGTCCGAACAGATTTGCTGCACGATTAAAATCGAAGCGATGACGGCGACGACTTCGGGAATCGTAAATTCCAAATTCATCGGTGTCCCAAAAGCGTAAGAAGCGAAAATCAACACCGGCGCGACGAACAAAGCGATTTGCAGACTCGAACCGAGCGCGATGCCCAAACTCAAATCCATCTTGTTTCGCATCGCCATCAAAACCGCCGACGAATGTTCCGCCGCGTTGCCGATAATCGCCACGA
Source organism: Pyrinomonadaceae bacterium (assembly GCA_026785925.1). GTDB lineage: Bacteria > Acidobacteriota > Blastocatellia > Pyrinomonadales > Pyrinomonadaceae. The sequence continues at coordinate 230 of JAJAZE010000194.1, read as the reverse complement.
CGATCACACCGACGAAAACTTCCGTAAATCCCAATGCGCCGCGCGCCGCCTCGACCGCGCCGACGAGAAACTCGGAAATCAGCGCGACGAACGCCGTCGCCACCAGCAAAACCGTAATCGCCTTGCCCTTCGACCAGTGATCGCCCGATTCTTCCTCTTCGTGTCCGACTTCCTGAGCGCAGCCCTGCATTGATTCGCCGATAAATAAATCCTTGTGCGTGACCAGCGAG
>JAJAZE010000193.1 GCA_026785925.1 Pyrinomonadaceae bacterium | reverse complement strand
GTCACCGCGTAAGTCAGCATATAAAAAGCGACCGAGGCGACTGCTTCATCGCGCTTGGCAATCGTCGTCGCCATTCCCGCGCCGATAAATCCGACGAGCGCGTAACCGGCGTGCGCGATGGACGAATAAGCCAGCATTCGCTTGACGTTATTCTGGACAATCGCTGCGATGTTGCCGACGGTCATCGTCAGCATCGCCATTATCGTCAGCGCGGTAATCCACGATTCGTGTAAATAGACGGAAGCCTGTGCGCCGGCAATCAGCGGAAATCCGATGACGAAAACGCGTACGAACGAGGCGAACGCCGCCGCTTTTGGTCCGGTCGCCATAAACGCCGTCACCGGAGTCGGCGCGCCTTCGTAGACATCCGGTGTCCAGATGTGAAACGGGACGGTGGCGACTTTGAAACCGAAACCGATAATCAGCATCGCGCCGCCGATTAATAAAAGAGCCGGAAAATTCGGATCGGCGATTTTCAGCGCGATTTCGGTGATGTTGGTCGTTCCCGTCGCGCCGTAAATCAAAGCCATTCCGTAGAGCAGAAACGCCGACGCGAACGAACCGAGAATAAAATACTTCATCGAAGATTCGTTCGACCGCAAATCTGATTTTCGCAAACCAGCCATCACATATGTAGCGATTGAAGAAGTTTCCAAACCGAGAAAGATAATGACCAGATCGTTGCCCGATGCCATAAACATCATCCCGACGGTGGCGAACAGTAAAAGACAGTGATACTCGCCGATGGGAATGTCTTCGCGCTCGACCCAAACCGATGAAATAAGAATGGTCAACGCCGAAACCAGCAGAAAAACGAACGAAAAACTCAGCCGCAGATTGTCGTGAGCGATCATTCCGCCCCACGCTCCCGACGCGGGCGGATCATTCCAACTCAAAGTGAGCAAAACCGCCGCAAAGCCGATTCCGATCAGCGACAGCGCACCCGTAATATAGCGTTGTTTCGGAACAAAACTGTCATACAGCATCACGAGTATTCCGGTTACTGCCAGCATTACTTCGGGCAAAATTACCGTCACATTCGTGTTTGGATTGGTTAATTGAAATAAAAATATGTTCATTTCGACTCTCGATAAATTCTTTAGTGCGGTTCATTTGAACGCTGAAAACTTTTTTCTTCCGCTTTTATTTCGACTTTCAAAATTTTTTCCGGCTATTTTTGAACTTCGACTTTTTCAAGTTTTCCGCCTGCTCGGTGCAAAACTCTTTCCTGAACGGCTAAAATACTTTTTTGTGAAGCGTCCAAAAAAGGTTTCGGATAAACGCCCATATAAACCATCAGGAAAAGCAGCGGCGCGATCAAACCGATTTCGCGCCAATTTAAGTCTCGCAGCCCGCGATTTTTCGCGTTGGTAATTTTGCCGAAAAACACTCTCTGAATCATCCACAGCAGATAGACCGCCGCGAAAATTACGCCGGTTCCGGCAAGCATCGTCGCCACATAATTCCAATTTAGCGAATCGGTAATGCTCAAAACGGACGAGTTCCACATTCCGAGCATAATTAAAAATTCGCCGACAAAGCCGTTCAAAAAGGGAAGCCCGATGGACGACATCGAAGTAAAAACGAAAATCGTCGCGTAGACCGGCATCACATTCGATAAGCCGCCGAAGTCGGAAATCGCCCGCGTATGCCTGCGCTCGTAAATAAATCCGACGAGCAAAAACAGTGCGCCGGTCGAAATGCCGTGATTGAGCATTTGATAAAGTGCGCCCTGCATTCCCTGTTCGGTGAACGAAAACATTCCCAAAATGACAAAACCCATATGCGAGACGGACGAATACGCAACTAATCTTTTGATGTCCGGCTGAACCATCGCCACGAGTGCGCCGTAGATAATTCCGATGACCGCCAGCGTGATAAACAGCCACGCAAATTCGCGTGACGCTTCGGGAAAGAGCGTGAAATTAAAGCGCATCAAACCGTAAGTTCCCATCTTCAGCATTACCGCCGCGAGAACGACCGAGCCAGCCGTCGGTGCTTCGGTGTGCGCGTCGGGCAGCCAGGTGTGAAACGGAAAAAGCGGAACTTTAATGGCAAAAGCCAGCGCGAACGCGAAAAATAAAAGCGTTCCGATATACGCGCTCTCGCCGGTAAAAGCCAGCTTTCCCGCTTTCATCGTATTCAAAAGCGTGACGTAATCGAATGTTCCGACACCGGTTGCCGTCGCGTGCAGATAATACAAAGCGATGATTGCCGCCAGCATCAACAGACTGCCGAGTGCCGTGTAAATAAAGAACTTAACCGCCGCATAAACCCGATTTTCACCGCCCCAAATGCCGATCAGAAAAAACATCGGAACCAAGGATGCTTCAAAGAATAAATAAAAAACGAGCAAATCCAACGAGACGAAAACGCCGAGCATCGAGCTTTCCAGCAGCAAAAGGAAAACGTAAAAAGCCGCCTGACGTTTTTCGACCGCGTGCCAGGTTGAAATGATCGCAATCGGCATTATAAACGTCGTCAAAACGACCAGCCACAAGCTGATGCCGTCCACGCCGACGTGATAATTCGTGTTGATCGCCCGAATCCAGGAGACGTTTTGCTCGAAGAAAAAACTGGAAGCCTGCGCTGCGCCCTTATCTGCAATTAAAAACAGCGACAGCAGAAAGTTCACGACGGTAAAACCGAGCGTAATCCATTTCAAACCGCCTTCCTGCTTCCAGAACATCCAGTGTCCGAGCGTCGCCAACGCGCCGATGACGGGCAGTAAAATTAAAATCGTTAAAAGATTTTCAGCTATGAACTTCATAGAGTTTCAGGTTTCAGATTCGAGGTTTCAAGTTTTAGGTTTCAGGTTTCAGATTATGTTAACCTTGAACTTGAAACCTCGAACCTGAAACTAACTTATCAATTTGAATCCGTAATAAATAAAATATCCGATCAAAATCAACGCGCCGAATAAAATAAACGCCGCGTAACTGCGAACAAAACCGACCTGCACGCCGCGCGCCGCCGAACCGAGCGCGGTGACGAAACTTCCGATGCCGTTGACGATGCCGTCAATAAATCCGACATCAATGCCTTTCCACAAACCATTGCGCGAAAGATTCGTCAGCGGATCAACAATGTAGCCGTTATAAATTTCGTCAATGCGCCATTTGTCTTCGAGAATCTTCGGCATTTTGCGAAGCGGCATTTTGCCGAACATCAGCCAGCCGATAACAATTCCGCCAATCGCCAGAGCAACCGACAAAAGCGCAAGCAAGCGTTCTTCTCTGATTTCTTCAGGACTGTGCGCGGGGCGTTCGCCGGCGGGCGAATGTTCCGCTGATTCAGCTTCGGGCGCGGAATTATGCGAAATTGCCGGTTCGTTTTTTGCCGTTTCTGAATGAGTCGCTGACGGCGATTTTAATTTATGTTCACTTTTCTTGTAAATTATCGGTTCAAGAGTATGCTCAAACGCATTGACATCGCCCGCGCCGACCAATGAACTCACCGCGTATGGAACGCCGACCAAACCGCCTAGAGTCGAAAGAATCGCCAGCACAATCAGCGGAACGGTCATCGTCCAGGGCGATTCGTGCGGCTTGAAATCAGCCGTCAAATGTTCGTGATGTTCGTCATCGTCATCATCGTGCGCCGTATCGTAATTTCCGTGCAGATTGTCGTGTGCGTGTCCGTGATCAGTTGTCGCGTCGTGCGCGTCGCCCGTCGCAAAAGCGTTTTCTTCGGCGCGAGATGCTTCGTGCGAATTTTCGACCGTCGGCAAAGCCAAATCGAAACGCGATTCGCCGAAAAACGTCATCCACATCAGCCGCGTCATATAAACCGCCGTCAAAACCGCCGTTGCCAAACCGACAATCCACAAAATATAGTTGACGTGAACGCCGAACATCGTCGCCTCTGCCGTTGCGTTCGTCGCCAACAATGGGTGGAAAGTGCGATAAAGAATTTCATCCTTCGAGAAAAAACCAGCCCAAATCGGAATCCCGCAAATTGCCAGCCAGCCCATCGCCATCGTCACGAACGTAATCGGCATGTACTTTTTCAAGTTGCCCATCCGCCGCATATCCTGTTCGTGGTGCATTCCGTGAATGACCGAACCCGAACCCAAAAAGAGTAAAGC
>JAJAZE010000192.1 GCA_026785925.1 Pyrinomonadaceae bacterium | reverse complement strand
GCGATTGTGCGGCTGCGGGAAATGGCGGAAACGCCCGCGATGATTTATTACCTTTATGTGGTCGAGAAGGAAAATTCGTGGAAAATCGTCGGCTTGATTTCGCTTCGCAATCTGATTTTAGCCGACCCGACTTTGCCGCTTTCAAAAGTGATGCGCGAACAATACCAATTTGCCCATCCGTCGGATTCGGCGGAGCAAACGGCGCAGACCATCGCCGAGTATAATTTGCTGGCTTTGCCCGTGATTGACGATTTGGGCGAAATTGCCGGAATCGTGACGGTTGACGACGCGATGGAGATTCTGCTGCCGAAAAATCTCAACAATCGTTTGCCGCGTCTTTTCGGTTAATTTTTTCGGTTAATTTCAATTTCGACTTTCTCTCCGGCGACGGCTGAGAAAAACCTATTTCGCCGTTTTCGCGTATCAATCGTCAATTTATATCGCTTGTTTTTGCGGGCAGTAAATTGTTAAAATCAGCATCTAACAAAATCAAACAAAGGAGTTTTACAAAAATGAAAAAATTGAGTTTTTTGGCAGCGGCAATTTTCGCCTTCGCCGCATTTGTTTCTTTTAACAACGTCAGCGCAAAAGACGGTTTAGCCGTCGGCGCGACGATGGAAGACTTTAAATTGGTTGACGCGAGCGGTGCGACGAAATCCTTCAACGAATTGAAAGGCAAAAGCGGCGCGGTTCTCGTTTTTCTGTCCGTGCAGTGTCCGGTCGTTAAAGGTTATGATGAGCGCATCGTGAAACTCGCCGCCGAATATGAGGCGAAAGGAATCAACGTCATCGGCATCAATTCCAACGCGACTGAAAGCGCGGATAAAGTCAAAACTCACGCTGCCGAAACGTATAAATTTCCCGTTCTAATTGACAAAGGCAACGTCATCGCCGACAAATTAGGCGCGAACGTCACGCCGGAGATTTATTATTTGAATGAGAAAAACGTGCTGGTTTATCACGGCGCGATTGACAACGACCGTTCGGGCGAAAACGTCACGATAAACTTTTTGCGCGATGCCGTCGAATCGAATTTGAGCGGCAAAACCGTCGCTAAAACAAGCGCGAACGCCTTCGGCTGTTCGATTAAACGCGCGGCGAAAAACTAAATGACGATTTCAACATCACATCAGGAAAAAGATTCAACCACGAAACAACACGAAATGACACGAAATAAAAATCTCTTCGTAAATTTTCGTTTTATTTCGTGGTTGAATTTCTTCCGGTTTTCGGCAATTTTAGCCTGCGCCATTTTTCTGTGCGTCGGAAATACAACGGCGCAAACGAAAAAATCGCGGGTGAAAAAATCCGCGCCGAAAAAACAGGCGGTCTTGAATCTGCCGAAAGTTACTCAGATTGACGCGGAAGCATTAAAAAAACTTCTCAAGCCGAACGGCAAACCGCTTTTGATAAATTTTTGGGCGACGTGGTGCGAGCCGTGCCGCGAGGAATTTCCCGATTTAGTCAAAATCGGTGCGGATTATCAAGATAAAATTGATTTGATTACCATATCTTTGGACGAACTTTCCGAAATCAACGGCGACGTGCCGAAATTTCTGGCGGAAGTAAAATCCAACTCGCCCGCTTATCTTTTGAAGACGACGGACGAAGGCGAGGCAATCGGTTTGGTGGCAAAAGATTGGCAGGGCGGTTTACCGTTCACTATTCTTTTTAACGCCGACGGCGAAACGGTTTATTCAAAACAAGGAAAATTCAAAACCGAATTTTTGCGTCAGCAAATCGAAGATCTAATCCAAAATGGGAAAAAACTCAACGCTTTTGGACGAGGACGGAACGACGCAGTGAAAGACATTACCGAAGGAAAACTTATTTTAAAAACAAATGAATATTTAGGTCGGAGAAGAGGTTTATTAATGCTTGTGGAAGAACGCGGTATTAAATTTGATTATGTTTGTGTAGATTTTGAGTATATCGAAGGATACAATTCGATTTCGGAAAAAGAAATTGCTCAAAAATTTGGAGATGATTTTTTGTTAAAAATTACTAAAGCCAAATTTCTAAATTATCCGCCACAGGTTATTGAACTTACGCTTACACCAAAATAATATCAAAAGAGTCGGTCTTTAAAGGAGTTTATCGCGGCGGATTTGAAAAACGAGTCCGAACCGCATAAACTCTCTTTTTTGTTTTAAACCAAATTTTCGTCCTCAGAGTTGTAACGATGAACAATCAGCCGATCACTCCCGAAATCGTCAAGCAGCACAACTTGACCGCTGAAGAATACGAAAAAATCAAATTGATTTTGGAACGCGAACCGAATTTTACCGAACTCGGAATTTTTTCGGTGATGTGGTCGGAGCATTGTTCTTATAAATCTTCGCGTGTTCATTTGGGACGACTTCCGACGACGGGCGAGCGCGTGATTGTGCCGCCGGGCGAAAACGCCGGGGTCGTTGATATTGGTGATGATTGGTGCGTCGCTTTTAAAGTCGAATCGCACAATCATCCGTCATTTATCGAACCGTTTCAGGGCGCGGCGACCGGAGTCGGCGGCATTCTGCGCGATGTCTTCACGATGGGCGCACGACCGATTGCGGCGATGAATTCACTGCGCTTCGGTCATCTCGACGATGCAGAACACGCCAACCGCAACAAGGCAATTTTGAAAGGCTGCGTTGCCGGAATCGGGCATTACGGCAATTGCTTCGGTGTGCCGACCATCGGCGGCGAAGTCGTTTTTGACGAAGCCTACAACTTAAATCCGCTGGTTAATGCGTTTGCTTTGGGAATCGTTCGCAAAGACCAGATATTTTTCGGCAAAGCGGCGGGCATCGGCAATCCGGTTCTTTACGTCGGGGCAAAAACCGGGCGCGACGGCATTCACGGCGCGACGATGGCGAGCGCGGAATTTGACGAAGCGGCGTTGGAAAAACGTCCGACGGTGCAGGTCGGCGACCCTTTTTTGGAGAAATTATTACTCGAAGCGTGTCTCGAAGCGATGCGTTCCGGCGCGATTGCGGGCATTCAGGATATGGGCGCGGCGGGTTTAACTTCATCGTCGGTCGAGATGGCGGCGCGTGCCGGAAACGGTTTGGAACTTGATTTGACCTTGATTCCGCAACGTGAAACCGGAATGACGGCGTATGAAATGCTGCTCTCGGAATCGCAGGAAAGAATGCTGATTGTCGCGTATCGCGGACGCGAAAAAGAAATCGTCGAGATTTTCAGCAAATGGGATTTGGACGCGGTAGTCGTCGGAAAAGTCGTCGAAGGCAATCGCCTGAAAATCTTCCACAACGGCGAACTGATGGCAGATTTGCCAGTTGACAAATTAACTGACGAAGCACCGAAATATGAGCGTCCGCTTCAAAGTCCAAAGTCCAAAGTTCAAAGTTCAAAGACGAAGACCCAAGACCCAAGACCTACGACCCAAGACCCGAACGAAGTTTTAAAGATGCTTCTCGCCGCGCCGAATATTTGCTCGAAGCGTTGGGTTTATCAGCAATATGACCAGATGGTTCGCACGAATACGGCGGTTTTGCCGGGCGCGGACGCGGCGGTCGTGCGCGTCAAGGAAACGCGCCGCGCGATTGCGATGTGTCTGGACGGAAATGCGCGTTTTGTCGCCGTCAATCCGCGTGAAGGCGCAAAATTAAACGTCGCCGAATCAGCCCGCAACGTCGTCTGCGTCGGCGCGAAACCGATTGCCGTGACCAATTGTTTGAACTTCGCTTCGCCGGAACGCCCGGAAGTGATGTGGAGTTTTTCCGAAGTCATTGACGGCATCAAAGAGGCTTGCGAAGCGTTTGAAACGCCGGTTGTTTCGGGCAACGTATCGTTTTATAACGAAACCGAAGGGCGCGGAATACTGCCGACACCGACGATTGGAATGGTCGGTTTGATTGAAGATTCGCGCAAAATCATCACGCACGGTTTTAAAGCCGAAGGCGATTTAATTGCGCTGCTCGGCGCAACGAAAAACGATTTACGGGCGAGCGAATACGCGCAGGTTATTCTCGGATTCTCGACCGACGAGATGATCGAAGCGGGCGAAGTTCCGCTGCTTGATTTGGATTTGGAAAAGCGTGTTCAGGAAACCTGCTTAAAATTAGCTGACGGATTTTTATTAAAATCGGCGCACGACTGTTCGGACGGCGGTTTGGCAGTAACGATTGCGGAAAGCTGTTTTTCATCGCTGAATAGGAAAGCCGTCGGCGCGGAAATAAATTTGGAAAACAAGGAATTATCGAACGAAGCGTTGCTTTTCGGCGAATCGCCGTCGCGGATTGTCGTCAGTTTAGCGGCGGAAAATCTGGAAAAAGTGCAAGCCATTGCCCGGACGTTAAATTGTCCATTTGAGATTATCGGAAAAGTCAGCGGCGAGAACTTGCAGATTAAAATTGACGATGCGGAAATCATCTCGGCTTCGATTGGCGAACTCGAAAACGATTGGGCGACCGCGCTTGAAAAACGAATGGAAAACTAACGTCAAATTACGAATTTCAAATTACGAATTATTCGGAAAATCAAACATCAATTAAACGACAAATCTTTCAATTGGTAATTCTTATTCGACAGAGCGCGAGTTAAATAGATTTCTCCTTTTTTCCTCTGATAACAAAAATGTCTTCAGGCGTTTATTTACACATTCCGTTTTGCCGTTCGCGCTGTTCTTACTGCGACTTTGCGGTTGATGTTTATAAAAATGCGGCGATTGTCGAAGATTATGTTTCCGCGCTCGCCGCAGAAATCGAAAATTTTCCAACCTCGCACGTCGTTGACACGATTTATTTCGGCGGCGGAACGCCTTCGCTTTTGACTCCGGCGCAGCTCGAAAAAATCTTAAAACCTATTTATAAAAAATTCTCCGTCGCCGAAAATTCGGAAATCACGATGGAAATGAATCCGGCGACCGTGACGCTCGAAACTCTGAAAGCGTATAAAAATCTCGGCGTGAATCGAGCGAGTTTCGGAGCGCAGACTTTTGACGACGCGGAACTCAAGCGGCTCGGACGCAGGCACACCGCCGCCGATGTGCGCGAAACAGTCGAGCTTTTGCGGCAGGCTGACTTTGTTGATGTCGGCTTTGATTTAATCGCCGGATTGCCGCGTCAAACATTGAAAGATTGGGAACGAAATTTAGATGAAGCATTGAAACTGAAGCCCGAACATCTTTCTCTTTACCTGCTTGAAATCGTCGAAGGCACACCGCTCGCCGCGCAAATCAGAAGCGGTCGCCAGCCGCTGCCGGACGAAGATTTAGCCGCCGAAATGTATGAAATGATGCTCGAAAAAGTTTCCGCCGACGGCTATCGGCAATACGAAATTTCAAATTACGCGCTGCCGAATTACGAATCGAAACACAATTCAAAATACTGGACGCTCTCACCGGTTTTCGGTTTCGGCTGTTCGGCGCATTCGTTTGACGGCGGAAATGTCCGCTATTCAAACGAGCGCGACGCGGCGCGATACGCCGCACTGATTGAAGCGGGAAATTCGGCAATCGTTGATCGGGAAACGATTGATGTCGCTTCGGAAGCGGTTTTTCTCGGCTTGCGGCTGGCGAAAGGCGTTGATTTGGAGCAATACGAAGCGCACTTCGGAATCAATTTGATTGAAAAATACGCGGCGGATTTTGAGCATTTGAAAGATTCGGGTTTGATTGAAATCGCCGCCGGTCGGCTGAAATTAACGCGGCGCGGATTTTTGTTTTCCAACGAAGTCTTCGCCGTCTTCGTTTGACGTTTGCTTTTACGCAATCGTAATTTCTATAATTTTCTACAGATACAAAAAATATGCCGATTTACGAATACAAATGTGCGGAGTGCGGGAAGCACATCGAAAAAATGCAGAAAGTTTCCGATGCGCCTTTGACCGTCTGCGAAGCCTGCGGCGGGAAATTGGAAAAACAATGGTCGCTGTCCGGCTTTCAACTCAAAGGCGAGGGCTGGTATGTGACGGATTACTCGAACAAATTAAAAGCGACCGGCGCGGACAAGTCGGATAAGCCGGAAAAAACCGAAAAAATCGAAAAAACCGAAAAGGTTGAAAAAGACGGAAAAGCCGAAAAATCTTCCGCCGCCGAATCAACCGCTGTGACCGAAAGCGCATCAAACAAGTCGAACGACACGGTTTCGAGTTCTACAAAAGACGCGGCGGCGAAAAAGGATTGAGGTTAAAACGATGAGATTTACGGTTGAGAAAATTTGCTGGCTGACATTGATTTTATCGTTGAACTTCGCGTCGGTAAATGCTCAATCGCGGCGCAGCGCAACCGGCACACTCGACTCGAACGGCACGATTTTAAGCGTCGTCGCTTCGCGCACCGGCGATTCAAAAGACGCGATTAAGCCGGAAAATCTCTACCTTTACGAAAGCGGTGTCGAGCAAAAAATAAAAAACTTCAGTTTTGACCCGTCGCCCGCCAAAATTTTGATGCTGGTTGATAATTCGCAAACCGTCCGCGCCGATGTCGAGCTTTTAAAAAAAGCGACGCTGGAATTTGCGTATGAAATTTTTGACGGCGACCAGCTTTTCGTCGTCGGTTATGATGAGAAGCCGGAAATCGTTCAGGAATGGACAGACGACGCGAAAAAAGTCGCCGCTTCGGTCGGCACGTTTCGCAAAAAAGGCAATTCGTTTTTGTTCGATTCGTTGAGCGGAGCGGTCAGCGAAATTCTTTTGCCGCTAATGCCCGGAACGCGCAAAACGGCGGTTGTTCTAATCAGCGACGGGCTTGATCGCGGCAGCAAAATCGCCTTCGAGAAGGTTTTAGCCGATTTGCAGAATCAAAATATCGTCGTCTACGCGCTGCAAATTCCTGACCGCACGGGCGGCGCATTTCGCCGCAACCAGCCGAAAGCGGGCGATGTCATCACGCAGTTGGCGGAAGGCACGGGCGGCAAGGTTTTCCCGATTGAAGAAGCCCAAACCGCCGCCAAATTTATCTGCGACGAACTTAGAAAAAATCGTTATCTGCTCAATTATCTGCCGACTAATATGTCTTCCTACGAAGTGCGCCGCGTCTTTCTGATCGCCGATGAAGGCATATCGGTTCGCACCAAAAACGCGCAGCCAGCCAATGTGAAGTAAAAAGCAGGAAAGCCGATTGGTTAGCAACTTCATTTCGCGCAGAAGATTTCTCTTCACTTTTGCCTTTTGCCTTTTTACTTTTCACTTTTCTTGACACGCGCCCGCTTCTGATTTACGTTTGAAGGCGAAAGTAAAACCGTTCGCATTATCATTCAAAATCAGCGTAGCGGATTTTCTTTGCCAGTAGAAGGAGACCAAAACCGTGAACGATTCAGATATTCCGAAACCGCCGCCCGCTGAAGACGATTGGAGCAAAACTAATTATAAGCATCCGGCACAGCCGCCGTCCGATGATTGGGGCGGCACGGCGGCGAATGTCCGGCAAGACGATATTGATTTTAACAAAACTTTTGCGCCCGGCTCGAATGCGCCCAAAACGCCGGATTGGGGCGCGACGCAGGGAAATATCCGTTTGCCGCCGGACAATTTCAGCGGCGGGCAGGACGGCGGCGAACGCGGCGGCAGCGAACGCGGCGGCAGCGATTACGGAGCCACCACGCCTTATTTTCGTCTGCCGGAAACCGAACGTGCAAAGTATCAAAGCGCACCGCCGCCGACTCCGACGCAGGAAGCCGACCAAAAACGGCAGGAAGAAAAAGCGAAAGGCGGCATTCCCGGCTGGCTGTGGGTTTCCGGCGGTCTGACGGCGATGTTTCTGTTTGCCGTTTTGATGCTGCTGGTCGTCTATATTTTTATTCTGCGGGACAGCGGTTTCGAGCAGGTCGTCAAAGGCGCACCGGCGGGCAGCAGCGTTTTGGTTAACGGCGCATATTGGGGAACGACTTTGGACGACGGCACGACTATTTTGTCGGCTCTGAAAGGTAACGAAACGAAAAAAATCGAAATCAAGCATCCGAATTGGACTTGCGAACCGCGCGACATCAAAGGCGAAGACGGCAAAAAACGTGAACCGATCATCGCCCAGTGCAAACAGGTTGCCAACATCAGCAACGAATGTATCAACATCAAAGCCGGCGAAGTTGATAAAGCCGAACGCTGCGCGAGCAAGGCTCTGGACGATTTGGGCGAGAATTTTTCGATTGATGATTTGCTGCGGGCTTTGAATCTGTTCG
>JAJAZE010000191.1 GCA_026785925.1 Pyrinomonadaceae bacterium | reverse complement strand
CAATAAAATTCGGGTTTGAGGGATTGCCTTGAAGGTCGCCGATTTTCTCGTAAGCCACAGCGAGTTCCGATTGCAATTGCGAATCGTCTTCGGATTCCCGCGCCAGACTGTCGAGATATTCTAAAGCGCGTTTGACAAGAATTTCACGCGCTTCGGTCGCGCCCGACAAGCGTTCAATTTTTGGACTGAGTTCAAAAAGCAGAGCGTTGGAAAGTCGGCGCACGTCGTTAAATCGGTTTTCCGCCCTGATTCGCTGCGCTTCGGCGCGTCGCGCCTGCCAAACGGTAGCGACGATGCCGCCGGTCAAAGTTAAGAACATCAGCAAACCGGCAAAAACGGCGAAACGATTTCGATTGATAAATTTCGTCGCCCGATAGGAAAGCGTGTCGGGTCGCGCCAGAACGGGCAAATTCGCCAGATGCCGCCGGATGTCTTCGGAAAACTGCTCAACGGACGAATAGCGGCGACTCGCGTCTTTTTTCAGAGCCTTGAGAACGATATTGTCCAAATCGCCGCGCAAAGCGTTCGGCTTTGTCATTTGTGCTTTGTGCTTTGTTCTTTGTCTGTTCGGCTGGGTTGTCCGTTCCGCGTTTAACGACGAATGACTAAGGACGACGGACGACGGACGTTTCGGTTCGGTATCGCAAACCGCCCGGATCATTTCTTGGGCGTTGTGTTTTTTCAATTCAAACGGGCGTTGCGCCGTCAGCAGTTCAAACAAAATCACACCGAGCGAATAAACGTCGGTCGCCGTCGTTACCGATTCGCCGCGCAGTTGTTCGGGGCTGGCATATTCGGGAGTCATTGCGCCTAACTTTGTAACCGTGTGCGCGCTGTCCGATTCAAATTCGGGCGTGAGCAATTTTGAAATGCCGAAATCCAGCAATTTCGGTATTCCGTCTTTTGTCACCAGAACATTCGACGGTTTCAAATCGCGGTGAATAACAAGATTGCGATGAGCGCAGGCGACTGCTTCGCAGATAGTTCGGAAAAGTTCGAGGCGTTCGACCAGTTTCAGATTTTCGCTTTCGCAAAATTCGTCAACCGGGATACCGGCGACATATTCCATCACGAGAAACGGCAAGCCGTCGCTGGTCGTTCCGGCATCGAGCAGACGGGCGATGTTCGGATGCGCGAACGCGGCTAAGATTTGACGCTCGTGTCGAAAGCGGCGGCGAATGTCGGCGGTGTTCAGTTCGCGTTTGAGAAGTTTGACAGCGACGTTTTGTTGAAATTTACCGTCGTCGCGTTCCGCCAGATAAACCGCGCCCATTCCGCCTTTCCCTAATTCGCCGACGATTTTGTAATTGCCGATTTTTTGATTCAGAAGCGCGTCCGCCGCCTCGTCTTCGTCAAAAAAATCAGCCGAAAAAGCCATTGCCGGAGACGCGAGAAAGTTTTCCGCTGCCGCTTCCGCGTCGAGCAGTGATTCGACTTCGCGCCGCACGTCGTCCGCGCCGATTCGCGCCAGAAATTTCCGGCGTTTCGGCGGCTCGATTGCCATCGCCGCGTTTAATAATTCTTCAATTTTTTGCCAATTTTCCGCATTCATTATTTACTAACGCGAGATTGCGCGGATGAAACTGACAATTCGCGGAAAAGCCACAGCCGCGCTGTTTTCCAATCGCGCAAAACCGTTCTGGGGGAAACGCCTAAAACTTCGGCAATCTCGTCTTCGGTCAAACCGCCGAAAAATCGCATCTCGACGATTCGCGCCTTTCGCTCGTCAAATTTCGCTAATTCTTCCAACGCCTCGTCCAAAGCTATAAAATCCGCCGCGCGTTGTTCGAGCGGAATTTGAACGTCGTCAATCGAAAGCCGGACAGCCGCGCCGCCGCGTTTTTCGGTCGCGTGGGCGCGGGCATGGTCAACCAGAATGCGCCGCATCATATTTGCCGCCATACCGTAAAAATGGGCGCGGTTTTGCCAACTGATGCGCGTTTGGTCAACTAACCTTAAATACGCTTCGTGAACCAGAGCCGTCGGCTGCAAGGTATGCGAGCCGCGTTCTTTCGACAGATAATTTCTCGCCTGTCGGCGCAATTCATCATAGACGAACGGCATCAGCCGCGCCGGCGCGTCGCCATCGCCGCCGCTCCACTCGTTCAAAATCTGCGTAACCTCGTGTTGAAGTTCGTCGTCCATAATCGGTTTATTTTTAGCGTTGATTGTATCTTATAAACCGCTTTTTCAAAAGATTTTTTTTATTATAGCGCGCGGATGCGCGGATTGGACGAAGTTCCGCCCGTTTAAAGAATCCGTGATTAATCCGCTTCATCTTCATCTCGTGTCCGCCTGCAGTCTATCTTTTTTTCAATAGACCTCTTGCGAAATTAAAATAAAGATGTCGCCGATAAGAAATCGGCACAAATTCAGAGATCAATGAATGGTCAAAAACTTAAAATCCAGTAATTTTAAGCCTTTATTCGGTGTCACCAAAGAGACTTTTCTGATGATT
>JAJAZE010000190.1 GCA_026785925.1 Pyrinomonadaceae bacterium | reverse complement strand
ATCTGCGTTTCCAGTCCGATTTCGCTCAACAGTATTTCGTCGTCGTATTTCTGGATAGTCGTCAGCGATTCCTGATAACGCCCCTGCGTTTCGTAAGTATAGGCGAGAAGCTGCGTCAGTCGAGCTTGATTTTCAGACGTGTTCGAGTAATTTTCAAGCGCATCGGTGATGATGTTTTCAGCCGCGCTCGAAAGTCCTTCGTTGAGTTTCTCGCGCACTTCCTGCAAAATCCCCGCAAATTTTTCTTCGGAAATCTTTCCCGATTTCAGCGGACGCAGTCCGGCTTTGACGGCAAACGGTGAAGCGTTTTCCGAGCGTTTAAAAATTGTCGTCGAAAGCGAATCTTTTTTCATTTTTAATTAAAAAAGAAGATGTCTAATACAACCGACTTTTCAACTATTTTCTATTTTTAAAAATGGAAATGCCGGGAAACGGGAAAATTTAATAAAATTGTATACCTCGGAATTTAACAGGATTTCTAACGCACGTCTAGGTTTTTCTTTTGTCCTGTATTAATAACAACATGGAAGCAGGATTGATTTGAGTAATTTTCTTCTTCTTTCGTGTCAATCGCGGCTGATAAATCGAGGCGGTCGCCAGCACGGTTAGAATTAAAAAGAAAAAAGCGTTTCCCGGCGTGCGAAGCGGGAAATCGAAGAAGCTGTGAATTAAAATTCCGGTGCAGCCGGCTAACGCGCCGATTGCCGTGGCGCGACGAAATTGGCTGGAAGATTCGGCGACGGTTCGCCAGCCTTGTTTGAAAAGCAAAAAGATAAACGCCGCGACACAGCCGAAGCCCAAAATCCCCGCGTCCGCCAAAATCTGCAAATAATCGTTGTGCGCCTGTTCGACGCGAAACGTGCCGTTCCAAGTGTCGTAAGACGTAAAAGCCACGCCGAACGCATCGAGACCGACACCGAAAATCGGGTAATCACGAAAGATTAGCAGAGCCGTTTGCCAGAAATGAATTCTCCCGCTACTGACATCGGCATGGTTTCCCAGACCGATGCCGCGCAACAGAGATTCGTCGCCGCCGAGCATTAAAACCGACCCGAACAAAGCTAATATCAAAACCAAACCACCGCTGAAAAACGCTAAAGCTCGACGGACATTCGAAGTATTTTCATCCGGCGAATCCGTTTTAGCCGCTGTTTTTTGCCGGATATTCGCCGCGATGATAAAACCGATGACACCCAAGAGGCTGATCATCCCGCCGCGCGAATTAGTAAAAACTAACGCCACTCCCATAATGACGACGGCGATTATCAGAAAAACGCGCTTGTTGTTTCTCGTCGCGTTTCCGAAAAGAAGGGCGAACGTGATGCCGACCGTCATTTCCATCAGAGCGGCGAAATGGTGCTGGTTGATGTAGGAGGCAAACGGAACGGATTGCCTAGCCTGACGCAATCCGTAGATTTGTTCGAGATTGGCGATCCGCTGCAAAATTCCGAAAAACGCCATCACCGAGCCGAAAACGATGATTGTGACAACGATTTTTCGCAGCCGATTCTGGTTATTGACGAAGGTATCGGCGACGACGAGAAACACGAGGTAAATTATCAACTGCACTATCATCAAGCGCGTCGAATAGGCTGCCAGCGAGAGCGACGCGACTGCCGGAATCGAAAGCAAATCGCCTGAAATCTCGATGTTTCGAAGCGGCAAAAGCTGAATCAAGCCGATCAGAATCAAGCCGAGTAGAGGAATTTGAAGCGCGTTTAAGTTGACGCGAAACTCTTTTTTGAACCAGGCATCGGCAATCCACAAAACCGCTATCAAGCCGGTGAAAATAGATAAGAAACCCAAAGCCCAAAAGTCAACTGCGCCGAAAGCGGCGACCGATAAAACGAGAATCGAGCAAACGATGTAGAAAATGCTTTCGCTCAAGCGCGAAGCATCTTCGTTGAGCGCGTCGAAGCGAGCGGGAGCGGTTAGTTTTTTTTGATTTTCGGACATTATTCGATGGTAAATACAGTGTAGGTTATTGTCTGAGCGAGAAGTCGTCGAACCGGACATCGCCTGAAATCGGGCAAATAACTGATTTACACGGTTCGCGCACAAGACGCAGCGTGACGGCTTCGGCAGTTTCCGAAACCGCGAACGGGATTGTCAAGCCAGTCCAGTCCGCGTTCGCCGCCAGCGGGCTGGCGGCTGCCAGAACTTTGCCGTCCGCCGCGTCCACGATTTCCCAGCGCAGCGTCGAAGCGGTTTTCAGATTCGATTTGTAAAAGCCTTCAAAAACATATTTCTTCGCCGGTTCGACCGCGACGGTCTGCGAAATCTGCCGAAAATCTTTGCCGTCCGACGAATTAAAAATGATAAAAATGCTGAGATTGCCGCCGTGTTTCTGTTCGTTGTTCGGACCGATCAGCGGCTGTGCGCCGTCGGCGACCTGCCAATCGAAAATGCTCGCTTTCAGGCGCGGCAAGTCCGTTTCAAAATCGCCGTTGAAGATTTTCCCGACCGCAAATTGTTCCGCTGCCGGTTTGCCGCTCAAATCGTTTTGAAGCCGCATTGCATTCCGGTATTTTTTGGCGGCAGTCAATTGGGCGAGAATCTCTCCGCCTTCCGTTT
This sequence comes from Pyrinomonadaceae bacterium, assembly GCA_026785925.1. Taxonomy (GTDB): domain Bacteria; phylum Acidobacteriota; class Blastocatellia; order Pyrinomonadales; family Pyrinomonadaceae. The sequence goes on along the minus strand of JAJAZE010000190.1, from coordinate 6,841 downwards.
TATAAACAGTTTTTTTATCTTCGGCGGGTAAAGCGTTCCAAACTTCGACCGCTTCGTCAAGGCGTTTTTGCTTGGCTAAAAACGTTGCCAGCGGCGCATTTAAAATCGCCGAATCGCCGAGCAATTGCCTGACCGCAGCGAGATCGCCGCCGAAAATCTGCCACGCGGTCGTCACCGTCGGCAGACGATAAGTTTGGTCATTTTCCGCCGCACGGCGAATTTCGGCAAAGCCTTCGGCGGATTTGCCGTGCCGCAGCAAAACATTGCCGAGCGACCACTGCACTTGCGAGTAAGACGGCGCAAATTTCAGGGCTTTCCTGAGTGCCAGTTCCGCGCTGGCGGCATCGCCGCTGCGCTCCAACGCTTTGCCGTATGCCAGCCAAAGACGAAAATCGTTTGGCGAGAGCGCGACTGCTTGTTCAAATTCAGCAAGCGATAGAGCTAAATCTTCCGGGGAAAAAGTATTTTCACTCAAAATCGCCAAAGTATAATGAGTTTGCGGATCTCTCGGAGCCATTGAAACGCTTAATTCAGCGACTTCCTTAGAAGGTGCGCGTTTGGCAATCACGTTAGCAAAAGACCACTTGGCAGCAAAGAAAACCGCCAGCAAAAAGACGACACCCGCGACGATTGAAAGGGCGCGACCGGAAACGCCGGCGAGTTTAATTGATTTAACAGACATTAAGGCATCTTAACGGAAAGCGGCGAAAAATCTAAATTCTCGCCGTAATTTTTACAATTTTTTCTCCATCTTCTCCTGTAAAGAGGCGAGGCGTTTTTGCGCTTCCACGGCTTCGGCGGATTTCGGAAATTGTTTGATTATCTCGCGCCAGTTCGCGCCGTCGTAGTGAAACGATTTGGTGTTGGTATTAAAAACGAAATTGATGTCGAGCCGTCGGTAGCGGTCAAGCGAAACGTAATTTAGATAAAAACTGTGCAGCGGCGCACCCGAAGCTGCCATTTCCCGCTGGTTGAGCTGCCGCGTCGCTTCACCCGAAAGTTTCAAAGCCGCCTCTTCCATCAAATCGCCCGTCAAAAGCAGAATCGCCGGACGAAGCGGTGAATCGTCGAATGTTTCGAGAAAAATCCGGGCGCGTTCGATTTGTTCAAAGCCTTTGGAACTCTGGACAAGTTTTGCCAGCCGGGCATCATCGCCGCGCCGAAATTTGCCGGTGACGGCTTCCGCCTGCACCCAGCCGTAACTGTTCGGCAGAGCCGTCACGCGGTAAAAAGTTACGCCGTCGGCTTCGCGCGAACCGGAAATTAAAACCTGCCGTCCGCGCCGCATCCGCACGATTGATTTGGCGTAAAGGCTCGGTTCGGAGCGCAGAACGGAAATTCTTTCGTCAATGACGACCGCTTTATTACTTACTTTAGCGGCGATTGGATTTTTAGCTTTCGGCGACAGACGGCGACGGTTCTGCGCTGCGGTATTGATATTGAAAACGAGAAAAACGAGTAAAAAGAATGAGCAAAAAAAACATCTCATAAAGTTTTCCTTTAGAAAATATCGGTCAGGATTTAAGTTTGCGGCGATTGAAAAAGCCGAGCGAGTTCAACCTTTCAATTTCGCCGGATTGATTCGGCTCTGCACGCCCGCGTGGTGAAAATGGCAGATGGCGATTGCCAGCGCGTCCGCCGCGTCGTGCGGTTGCGGAACGGTTTTCATTTTTAAAAGCAGGCGCACCATTTCCTGCACCTGATGTTTTTCGGCATTGCCGTAGCCGACGACCGTTTGCTTGATTAAGCGCGGCGCGAATTCGGAAATCTCCAAGCCGGATTTTTCGCCGAGCAACAGAACTACACCGCGCACTTGTCCGAGTTTCAGCGCTACTTTGACGTTGTTGGCATAAAATGCTTCTTCGACCGAAATTACATCCGGCTGAAATTTAGCGATGATCGCTTCGATACCGTCGTAGATTTTTAAGAGCCGTTTGGAAAACGCCTCGCGCGGACTTGATTTGACCGTGCCGAAATCAATTAAATTATATTTGAGTCCGCTCCCTTCGACCACACCCCAACCGAGCGTTTCGCTGCCGGGGTCAATTCCTAAAACACGCATTAAATATTCAGGTGAAACTTTTCGCTTGGTGATTTACGCCCTCACGATAACGCACATTGATTGTCAAAAGCAAGCGGGAAATAAAGGGTGAAGATGAAGGATGAAGGCTAAGGGCTAAGTAAAGTCAAAATCTGTCTCGCGCTTTCTTATTCATCCTTCCTCTTTTATCCTTTATCCCTCATCCTTTATCCTTTCTCTTTCCTCCTTCCATCGTGGCGAGATTCGCCTGATTGTCGTAAAATTGAATTCCTACTGACGGCAGATTAAACTCGAAATAATGGCAGACTCAAACCCGAAAAAATCAACTCGCGCACTGCTGACCCGAATCGTTGATTACGCCGGACTTTTTCCGCCGTCGCAGCTTTCGATGCCGCACGCGGTCGCCAACTACGCGGCTTATCAAAACAGCCGTTATCAATGGATGCTCGGTCGTTTCGTCGTGCCGGTCGCGCGGCTCGGCGAATTTGCGGAAAGCGCGAAAGATTTTTTCTCCGCCGATCAGGAAATCTGGCGTTTAAGCGTTTTGGCGGGCGAAGATATTCAGGAAACCGTCCGGCAAATCGAAGATTTCAACGCTCGTTACGCGCCTTTTGCCGTTTGTGACGCGCTCGAAGCGAAAGCCGAAACGAGTCGCCGCATCGCAGAAATCTCCGAAGCCGTCGCGCCTGAATTAAAGACTTATTTCGAGATTCCGATTGAAGAAAATCTGGTTGATTTGATTTCGACGCTGGCGGTTGCCGGACGCTGCGCCAAGATTCGCACGGGCGGCGTAACGGCGGAAGCGTTTCCGCCAATCGAAAAAATCATCAGATTTATGCGCGTCTGTCTGGCAGCGAACGTGCCGTTCAAAGCCACCGCCGGACTGCATCATCCGCTGCGCGCCCTCAAATCTTTGACCTACGAAGCCGATGCACCCGAAGCCGTGATGAACGGTTTCATTAACGTCTTTCTCGCCGCCGCGTTTCTCCGGCAAGGTTCGCCGCCGAAATTGGTCAACGAATTGCTCAAAGACCGCCAAGCCGACAATTTTCTATTCAGCGACGACGGCGTTTTGTGGCGGCAGGAACATTTCATCAGCAGTCTCAGCCTGGAAAATCTGCGAATTCGCGGCGCGATTTCATTCGGCTCGTGTTCGTTCGTCGAGCCGGTCGAAGATTTACAGGAAATCGGACTCTTATGACATTTATCATTTATCATTTATCATTTACCAATAAACAAAATTTGATGAATGGTGAATGATAAATGATAAATGTCAATGAAACACACGACCCGAACCTAAAAAGCTGGATCGAATCAGCCAACGCGCCCGACACGGATTTTCCGATTCAAAATTTGCCCTTTTGTTTGTTTTATCATCCAGACGGAGACAAACATCCAATTGAAGGAGTTATCATCGGTGATTATATCCTGGAACTCATAAACATTTTGCAACCTCTGAAAAACGGTAATTTAATTGAAGATAATGATTTTCGTGAATGGATGCTTCAAAACACAATCAACCGCCGCATTATTTTTACCGATAACGCAAAAATATCGCAGTTGCGGAAATATTTAATTGAACTTCTACGAGAAGATTGTCCGAAAGAAAAACGAGAGATTTTACAGAAAGGACTGCATCCGATTTCGCAAATCGGATTTGCAGTTCCTGCCGAGATTGGTGATTACACTGATTTTTACTGCTCGATATTTCACGCCACGAATGTCGGCGCGATGTTTCGTCCCGATAATCCGCTGCTGCCGAATTACAAATATATTCCCATCGGCTATCACGGACGCGCCTCAAGCATCGTCGTTTCGGGAACGGACGTGAAACGCCCGAAAGGTCAGAATCGAACGGATGCCGACGCGCCGCCGGTTTATATTCCCGCCAAAAATCTCGATTATGAAATGGAAGTCGGATTCTTTGTCGGTAAAGGCAACGAGATGGGCGAAACAATCCCGATTGAAAACGCCGAAGAACACGTCTTCGGGCTGTGTCTCGTCAACGATTGGTCGGCGCGAGACATTCAGGCGTGGGAATATCAGCCGCTCGGACCTTTTCTGGCAAAGAGTTTTGCCACCACCGTTTCGCCGTTCATCGTGACGATGGAAGCCCTCGCGCCGTTTCGCGTTCCGGCGTTTGAACGCGACGTGGGCGACCCGCAGCCGTTAGATTATCTGAACGGCGAAACGAATCGAAACTCCGGCGGCTTTGACATCAAGCTCGAAGTTTATCTTCAAACCACGAAAATGCGCGACGAAAACGAAGCACCTTTCTTATTGAGCCGTTCAAATACGAAGGATTTATACTGGACAATCGGGCAAATGCTGACGCATCACGCCTCGAACGGCTGCAACCTGCAAACCGGCGATTTAATGGCGACGGGGACGGTTTCGGGGCGCGAAAAAGACGAACGCGGCTGTCTGCTCGAATTAACGTGGCGCGGCAAAGAGCCGATTAACTTGCCGAACGGCGAAGAACGCCGATTTTTAGAAGACGGCGACGAAATCATAATGAAAGGCTTTTGCGAGCGCGAAGGTTTCAGAAGAATCGGCTTCGGGACGTGTCGCGGGCGCATTTTACCAGCCGCGTAATCGAAATTAAATTTAACAGGATAAACAGGATTTACAGGATTAGAAGACATTTAGTTTTATCCTGCTTATCCTGTTAAATTTTTCTGTGGCAAAATAGAAACGATGAGTGATTTTTTTCTCGATAAGTTTCACGAAGAGTGCGGCGTTTTCGGTATTTACGGACACCGCGAAGCCTCGACGCTGACGCAGTTGGGTTTGTTTGCCTTACAGCATCGCGGGCAGGAAGCGTGCGGCATCGTCTCGTCCAACGGCACAGAACTTCATCAATTTCGCTCGCAGGGTTTGGTCGCCGATGTGCTGGGCGAAGATGTTTTGAAAGAGTTGAGAGGCGCGGCGGCAATCGGTCACACGCGCTACTCGACGGCGGGCGCGAACACGATTCACGAAGTTCAGCCGTTCAACGTCACCTGCCAACACGGGCAAATCGCCGTCTGCCACAACGGAAATCTGCCGTTTGCCAAACAAAAACGCCGCGAATTGGAAAAGCAGGGCGCGATTTTTTCTTCGACTTCCGATACGGAAACGATTCTTCATTCGATTGCCAGATGCGACGCGGCGAATGCCGTCGAAGCGATTGAAAAAGTTCTGCGCGAAACCGAAGGCGCGTTTTCGCTTTTGTTTTTAACGCCGAATGCGCTGATTGCCGTGCGCGACCCGCGCGGTTTTCGTCCTTTGAATCTTGGCAAATTAAAAGATGCGTGGTGCGTGGCAAGCGAAACGTGCGCGTTTGATTTGATTGATGCCGAATACGTCCGCGAAATCAAAGCGGGCGAAATGCTCGTCATTGACGAGAGCGGTTTGCATTCGAGTTTTCCGTTTGAAGCGAAGCCGAAGTCGGTTTGCGCGTTTGAACACGTTTATTTTTCGCGTCCCGATTCGATAATTTTCGGGCGTTCGGTCAACGAATCGAGGCATCGGATGGGCAAGCGTCTGGCAATCGAACATCCGGCGGAAGCCGATTTAATCGTGCCGGTTCCCGATTCGGGCGTGGCGGCGGCAATCGGTTACGCGGCGCAGTCGGGAATCAATTTCCGGCAGGCGATTATCCGCAATCATTACATCGGGCGGACTTTTATCGAGCCTTCGCAAAGCATTCGTTCGTTTGGCGTGCGTCTGAAACTCAATCCGATTCGTGATTTAATCAACGGCAGGCGCGTGGTTTTGGTTGACGATTCGATTGTGCGCGGCACGACAAGTAAGAAAATCGTCCAAATGGTCAAGGAAGCGGGCGCGAAAGAAGTGCATATGCGGATTAGCTGCCCGCCGACCGTTTCGCCGTGTTATTACGGCGTTGACACGCCGCGCAAAGCCGAACTGATTGCCGCGCAGATGTCGGTCGAGGAAGTTTGCCGCTATATCGAAGCCGATTCTTTAGGCTATCTTTCGCTCGACGGAATGCTCGAAGCCATCGGTTTTGAAGCCGATTCGTCTTGCGTCGCCTGCTGGAACGGCAAATATCCGACAGCGGTTGCCAACGCTTCGCCGACCATTGATAATAGCTAAAACGGTCTTCGGTTTTTGGTTTTCGGTCTTCGATTCGATAAACTAAAAAGTGTTGAGACTCGCAAAGTAAAATTTTGGAGGTAATTATGAAAAAGATTTTATCGCTGACGGCATTTTTGGCAGTTGTCCTGAGCATTTTGACAGCCTGCCAGAGTGCCGCGTCGCCCGTCAAAATTGACGCGGTGAAAACAGAGATTAATGCCGCGCCGAAAACCGACGCGCACGGACACGCGGATGATGCGCCGCGCATCAACTTAACCGACGCGAAAAAAGATTTCGATGCCGGCAGCGCGGTTTTCGTAGACACCCGCGCCGAAACCGATTTCAAGAGTGAACATATCAAAGGCGCAATTAACATTCCGATGGAAGCCGTCGAACTGCGCTATAAGGAAATTCCGACGGGCAAGAAAATCATCGCCTATTGCTCCTGACCGAGCGAACATACAAGCGCCGGTCTGGTTGCTAAATTAAAAGAAAAAGGAATTGAAAACGGCTTTGCTTTAGTCGGCGGAACGAACGCCTGGAAATCGGCGAATTATCCTATGGAGAAAAGCGAGCAGAAGTAATAACCGAAGAAATTCACGGCAAGTTGGAGAATCCAACCACTAGAAAGCACCAAACACCCCGCAAAGAAATTAGTTTATCTTTTCGCGCGGTTTCGTGCTTTATAGTGGGTAACAGCGTGATTAAAACTTGAAATTT
>JAJAZE010000189.1 GCA_026785925.1 Pyrinomonadaceae bacterium | reverse complement strand
CCCGAACGCGCCAACAATTTGACCGGTTATCTAATCGGCGGAACTTCGCCGTTCGGCACGAAGACGAAAATGCCGATTTATGCTGAAGCGACGATTTTTGATTTGGAACGAATTTATATTAACGGCGGCAAGCGCGGATTTTTAGTTGAAATCGAATCGAGAGTTTTGGAGCAAGTCCTGGAAATAAACAGGGTTGCAGTTGCGACGAAAGACGGGTAAATTGTCTAGCTATGGAAACCGCAAATAATCATCAACATTTGAACAAAGTTTCGTTCGCCGGCTTGCTCGTCGCGCTCGGCATTGTTTTCGGCGACATCGGCACGTCGCCGCTTTACACTTTCGCGGCGATTGTCGGCGAGCGCGAGATTACAGAAACGCTCGCGTTGGGAGCGTTATCCGCTGTTTTCTGGACGCTGACGATTCAGACGACGATTAAATATATTCTCATCGTTCTGACCGCCGACAACAACGGCGAAGGCGGCGTTTTCTCGCTTTACACGCTGATTTATCAGAAAGCGGGCAAATGGATTTTGTATCCGACGATTATCGGCGGCTCGTTTATTCTTGCCGAGGGCATTATCACGCCGCCGATTTCCGTTTCGTCGGCAGTCGAGGGCTTGCGGATTTACGCGCCGAATTTGCCGACCGTGCCGATTGTTATTTTCATTCTGCTACTGATTTTTTTCGCGCAGCAATTCGGCACACAAATCATCGGGAAATTTTTCGGTCCCGTGATGTTCCTGTGGTTTACGTTTATTGGCGCGATTGGCTTGCTGTCGCTCTCGTCGGATTTTTCGGTCTTAGCCGCGCTCAATCCGATTTGGGTTTATCGCTTTCTCGTCGAATATCCGGGCGGTTTCTGGCTTTTGGGCGCGGTGTTTCTTTGCACGACCGGCGCGGAGGCTCTTTATTCAGATATGGGTCACGTCGGGCGAACAAATATTCGCTTCAGTTGGATTTACGTGAAAATCTGTTTGATTTTATGCTACGCCGGACAAACCGCGTTTTTGATGCACCATCTTGGCTCGAAAATGGAAGGCACGACTCCGTTTTATTCCATCGTGCCGCGAGCGATTTTGCCGTTCGGAATTGCGATTGCGACCGCCGCCGCGATTATCGCCAGCCAAGCCTTGATTTCCGGCGCGTTCACACTGATCGGCGAAGCGATTCGGCTGCATTTTTGGTATCGGCAGAAAATCGTTTATCCGACCGATTTTAAAGGTCAGCTTTATATTCCGCAAGTCAATTGGCTGCTTTTTGCGGGCTGCGTCGTCGTCGTGCTTTATTTTCACGAATCGAAATATATGGAAGCCGCTTACGGTTTGTCCGTCACCATAACGATGATGATGACGACGATTTTATTGTCGGTTTTCTTGCGCGTGAAAGGGTTTTCAAAAGTCGTGTCGTTTCTCGTTCCGGCATTTTTCTTTTTAATTGAATCAGCGTTTCTCGTCGCCAATCTCATCAAATTTCCCGAAGGCGGCTGGATTACGATTCTCGGCGGACTCGTGCTGATTTCGATAATGTGGCTGTGGTATCAAGGCAGAATGCTGCGCCGCAGTTTGACGGTGATGGAAGACACCGCGCCGTTTTTCGAGACGCTGAAAGAGTTGAGCAATGATAAAACTCTGCCGCAATACGCGACGCATCTGGTTTATCTGACCGGCTCGGAAACGCCCGACAAACTCGAACAGGAAACAATGCGCTCGATTCTGGAGCGAACGCCGAAACGCGCCGATGTCTATTGGTTCGTCCACGTCAAAACCGACAACGAGCCGTTCACGATGAAATACTGCGTCAAGGCGATTGCCAAAGAAGACGTTTATCATCTGACATTCACGCTCGGCTTTCGCATCGAGACGCGCCTGAATTACTTTTTTGAACTCGCGCTCGCCGATATGCAGGAGCAAAAAGAAGTTGATATTACGAGCCGTCATCCGGCACTGGAAAAATACAACATTGACGGCGACATTCGCTTCGTGCTGCACAGTTCGTTTTTGAGCCACGAAAACGATTTGCCGTTCAAACAGAATTTTATAATGCGCTCGTATTATTTCCTGCGCCGCTGGTTCAGCATCCGCGAGGATTACGCTTACGGACTGGACGCAAGCAACGTGGAAATCGAAAAAGAGCCGATTGTCGTCGCCGAACCGCAGGGAATGAAGCTGACGCGCGAGGAGTAAAT
>JAJAZE010000188.1 GCA_026785925.1 Pyrinomonadaceae bacterium | reverse complement strand
CTGCGACAATCAAACAAAAGCCGATATTTGATTGCATAATTCTCAAGTTTTTTTCATCAACAGGTAATCTCATATTCTTTATTTATCTTATTTTTGACTCTTTTTATCAATTCAGTTTAATCTGACAAAGTAGAACTAAGCAAACAATCCATCGGTTGAATCGGATTTGAAACTCGAATTTATTCGGCGCGTAAAATTCACGATTATCAAATCAAAAATTTTGGCGATAATTTTAAGTTTGGCATTTCTTCAATCGGTATCGGCGCAGCAAACCGATACAAAAACCGTGCTGAAAGAGGCGAATCCGGTTGATGTCGCTTCGATTGATTCGATTATGAAAGCCGTCTACGACGTGATTTCCGGCGATGCCGGACAAAGGCGAGATTGGGATCGGTTTCGCTCGCTTTTTCACAAAGATGCGCGGATGATTCCGGCGGGCAAAAATCCGACGACCGGCGTGGTCGGGGCGCGGGTGCTTTCGACCGAAGACTACATCACGCGCTCGTCGCCGTTTATGGAGAAAGAAGGTTTTTTCGAGCGCGAACTCGCCCGCCGAACGGACGTTTACGGCAACATCGCGCAGGTCTTTTCAACTTATCAATCGTTTCACAAAAAAACCGATAAAACGCCGTTCGCTCGCGGCATCAATAGTTTCCAACTGCTCAACGACGGCAAACGCTGGTGGGTTTTAACGATTTACTGGCAGGGCGAAACGCCTGAAAATCCGATTCCGAAAAAGTATCTGAAAACCAAAAATTAGAATCTAAAAATTAAAATTTAATGAAAGCCGAACAGATTTTTTCGATTGCCAACTTGATCGCGCTGGTTAGCTGGATAATTTTGGCGGTTGCGCCGCGCTGGATCGTCACCCGAAAGATTATTCTTTCGGGCGCGATTCCGCTTTTGCTCTCGGTCGCTTACCTCGTTTTGATAGTTTTGTTTTTCGGCAAATCCGAAGGCGGTTTCGGCTCGCTTGCCGATGTGATGAAACTTTTTACTAACGAATGGACAGTCTTAGCCGGTTGGATTCATTATCTGGCGTTCGATTTGTTCGTCGGGACTTGGGAAGTCAAAGACGCGCAGGCGAAAAAGATTTCTCATTGGTTCGTCGTTCCGTGTCTGTTCTTAACATTTATGCTCGGTCCAATCGGCTTTCTGCTTTACAGCATTTTGCGTATATTTTTGGTGAAAAAAGAGGTGGAAAATGATTAGAGAGTTGTTTGAAAAGCAAAAAGTATTAATGATTTCAGGCGTGATTTGCGTGTTGTGTTTCGTGATTTTGGCAGTCATCGCGCCTTTCGATTCGGTGCAGGTTTTAGGCATCAATCGTTGGATTAAACCGATGAAGTTTTTCGTTTCGACGGCAATTTTCGTCTGGACGGTTGCGCTTTATTTGTCCTATTTGAAAGATTATAAAAAGTCCGCGTTCGTCATTTCGTGGGGAATGATTTTGATATTTGTCGTCGAATTGTCAGCGGTCGTTTTGCAGGCGGCACGCGGCACGACTTCGCATTTCAACGTCAAAGAACCGTTCGACGGCATACTTTTCGCGGTGATGGGATTATTCATTATCAGCAACACGCTTCTCGTCATCTACCTGCTTTTGCTGTATTTAACAGCTAAAATCGAATTGCCGAAATCAATCGTTTGGGGAATGCGGCTCGGCTTGATTTTGTTTCTCGCGGCGAGTTTTGAAGGCGGTTATATGTCAATGCAAATGGCGCACAGCGTCGGCGCGGCGGACGGCGGCGCGGGTTTGCCGGTGGTTAATTGGTCAACCAAAGGCGGCGATTTGCGCGTCGCGCATTTCTTCGGAATGCACGCCTTCCAAGCCGTGCCGTTTTTCTCATACACTCTGGAAAAATACCGCGTCAAATCGCCGACTGTTTGGACGTTCGCCTTCGCGCTGGTTTATTTGTCCGTTTTTACGTTTTTGTTCATTCAAGCCTTACACGGTCAACCGTTTTTCGCCGGATTTTAGCGCGGCTAATTAATTAGATGTTCCGACAAAGTTAAAAGTAGTTAAGCTACTGCTCGTTCTTTGAAAATCTTAGTTTATCAAATCGGCAAATTGAATCAGTCCGACGATTGCCGATGTGGTCATCGAAAATAATCCGGTGGCTAATCTATATTCATCTCTTAATATCCG
>JAJAZE010000187.1 GCA_026785925.1 Pyrinomonadaceae bacterium | reverse complement strand
CTTGTCGCCGCTTTATTTATTTTGGCTGGTTATTCCGCTCGATCAAATAATACCTTCAATTTTCTTGACGGCGAGATTTTCGTTAAAAAACGCGATAACTTTTGTCCAGGCATCCTGGGCGGCTTCTTCGTTATAGACTTCCGGGCGCGTGTTGTTAAAAAATGCGTGGTCGGCTTCGTAGGCAACCGATTCGACCGGCAAAGTATTGACTTTGGCGATTCTCTGCAACTCGGCGACTTTTTCGGGATTGATCCAAGCGTCTTTCGTTCCCGAAATGAACAGCACCGGACATTTCAAGCCTTTGAGCGTAAATTCGTCGGGAACATCGCCGTAAAAAGGCGCGGAAGCGTGTAAGCCTTCGAGTTTGCAGGCGGCTTCGAGCGCGTAAGTTCCGCCCATACAAAATCCGGTGATGCCGAACTTTTTGATTTCGTATTTGTCCTGCGCCGCAATCATCGCTTTGTTGATGATGTCTAAACCGTCTTCGGTTTTGAGATTTTCCATCATTTTCGCGGCGATTAATTTATCTTCAGTCACTTCGCCCAAATACAAATCGGGCGCGATGCAGATGAAACCTTCGTCGGCGTAACGACCGGCGATGTCTTTGATGTTGTCGTTCAAACCCCAGTATTCCTGAATTAAAATGACGGCTTTCTTATCATCCCCGGCATTGTCCGGCAATGCGACGTGCGCCGTCGTGTCGCCTTTGATTGTTTTAAATTCTAAAGTTTCGGTTTTCATAAAAATTAAAATCCTCCAAAAAATTATTACAAACTCGATTATAAACAAATTTTGGCGCGACCGAAATTGATTCAATAATTTTCCGGCTGGTTATTTTCGCCTGACTTCGATAATCGGTGAATTTTTCTTTTCGCTCGTTGCATAAATCGCCGCGCCGTCGGCTGCATAACCGACGGCTTCGCCCTGCTCGCGTTCGCCGAGTTCGACGATGAGCGGCTGTTCGCGCCAGATGTCGTCGAAGTTTTGCGCGGTTGCGGGCAGCACGATTTCATACGCCGAAAAATAGTCGCAGATGATGACGCGCTTACCGTCGGGGGAAATGTCGCCGCCGGTTAAAAATCCGTTCGGAATGGCGGGAACGGTGAAGTCGGCGATTTTTTCGAGGCGGTTGATTTTATTCGTATCGTAATCTTTCGCCAGTTTATAAACGCCTGCCGCATCGCTCAGGCGTTTGGTCAAAATATAAATATCGCCCGACTGCGGATGCACGAGCAGCGTTTCGGCATCGTGGCGCATATCGGGATAATCGAATTTAATTGCTTCGGAATTTTCAGTTGAGAGCGGTTTTTTTCGGCTCGAATTCGCGTCGGCATCGGAAACTCGCGGCTCTTTGACTTTGTAAACGGCTAGATCGCCGCGTGTTCGCTCGTTGTTTCCGATGTCGCCGAGATACAGAAAACATTCGCCGTTTGCGTCCTTAAAAGCGGCGACATCTTCCCAATCAACATTTTTCGCGCCGCTGACTTTCCACGTTCCGAGCTTTTCGCCCGCCGAATTTATCGCGTAAAGAAACGCGCCGTCGCCCGAATCGTTGTGCGTCCAGAAAACATCTTTCCGGCATTTTGAGGCGGCGATGCCGCTGCTTTCGGTTAGCTCGCCGGATTTAATCGTGCCGACGATTTCCGCTTTTTTGTAATCGGTCGAAATATCTTTCACGGCGCGACCAGAATCCGCCGGACGGCTTGAAGAAACCAAGTGACAGCCGGAAAAAAAACCGCAAATAACAAACGTAAAAATGACAAATGAAAAAATTTTGGTTATAGTTTTGTTCGACATACTTCACTCTCAAGCATTATAACGCAAGGCAAAAGCAAAGTTCACCGAAAGCGGCGCAAAACTTTTGTTGAATGAAAACGTAAGCACTAAACAGAGATGATTGTCGGAACCGAATGGCTGATTGAAGCCTTAGATGCTAATGAAAACGCTTTACGCGACGCGGAAATTCTGCGCGAAATTTTCGCTCGCGTTGTCAAAGATTTGAGCTTAAAAACGCTCGGCGAAGTTTTCTGGCATCAGTTTGAAGGCGAGCGAGGCATTACCGGATTGGTCGCGCTGACCGAATCGCATCTCGCCTGTCACACTTATCCCGAACACCGCACCGCCACTTTTAATCTTTATTGCTGCCGAACGCGCCCGACGTGGAACTGGGAAGCGAATCTCGAAGAATTGCTCGGCGCGAAAATCGTCAATGTTCGGAAGATTGAAAGAGGAAATTCGCAGTCGCAGCGACCGAATCCAAAATCCAAAATTGCCGGAGGTGAAGCGTGAGCGTTCTGCAAGCCAATTGCCCGTCGTGCGCCGCGCCGATTGAATTCAAATCCGGTTCGACCGTCGTTCTCGTTTGCCCGTTCTGTCGTTCGGCGGTCGCAAGAACCGACCGAAAACTGGAAGATTTGGGCAAAGTCGCGGAAATCGCCGAATCCGAATCGCCTCTGAAAATCGGCTTAAACGGAACTTACAAAGGTCATCGTTTTCAACTAACCGGACGCGCCCAAAATCGGCACGAACGCGGCGGTTTCTGGGACGAATGGTATGCGACATTCTCGAACGGATGGGTCGGCTGGCTCGCCGAAGCGCAGGGCAAATTTTATTTGACTTTCTTTCAACCGTTGCCGAACGGCGCACAGATTCCGACATTTGAAATGCTGCAAATCGGGCAAACCGTGCCGCAAATTCCGGGCAAAACGCCGTTGATGGTGACGGAGAAAGGCACGGCGACCGCGATTGCCGCCGACGGTGAAATTCCCTATAAATTAACGCCGAACGAACGCAGCGATTACGCCGATTTATCGGGCGTAGATAAAGCATTCGGCACGATTGATTATTCGATGAATCCGCCGTGGGTTTTCGTCGGGCAGGAAGTTCTTCTCGCCGACATCGGTTTGGCGGACGCAAAATCGGCGAAGCGTGAAGCGCGTCGCGTTGCCGTCGGCGCGATGGGCTGCCCGAAATGCGGCGGCAGTCTAAAGTTAAACGCGCCCGATAAAACCGAGCGCGTCACTTGTCCGTTCTGCAATTCACTGTTGGATGTCAATCAGGGAAACCTGAAATTTCTCAGTTCGCTCGCCAAAATCGAAAATCCGTTCGTGCTGCCAATCGGCGCGGAAGGTGTTTTTACCGGCGATGTGAAATTTAAAATCATCGGCGCGGTCGTCCGCAGCGTGACGGTCGAAGGCATTCAATATTTCTGGCACGAATATCTGCTTTATAATCCAAGCATCGGTTTTCGCTGGCTCGTTCATTCTGACAATCACTGGAATTTCGTCGAACCGATTAACGCGGCGGAAGTCGCGATCAACGGCAGCAAAGCGATTTACAACGGCAAAAGTTTTAAAATTTTCCAGGACGCTCAGGCGCGGGTCGAATATGTGCAGGGCGAATTTTACTGGCGCGTCGAACAGGGCGAAACCGTGCGGGCGATTGATTTCGTCGCGCCGCCGCTGATGCTTTCCCAGGAAGTTACCAATACGGAAGTCAATTGGTCGGCGGGAACTTATCTGACCAAAGCGGAAGTCGAAAAAGCGTTTAACGTCGCCAATTTGCCGAAGCCTTTTTCGGTTGCGCCGAATCAGCCGTTCACCAGCGGTTTTTATATTAAATCCGGTTTGGCGATGCTCGGCATTTTGCTTGTCATCGCGGTTTTGATGATTCCGCTCGGCGGTTCTACTTCAACGCCTTTGAATCAGCAAATCGTCTTGCCGCCGACGGTCAATGCGACGACCGCGCAGGCGGTTTTTTCGCCGCCGTTTGAACTCAAAGGCAATCGCAACGTGCGGATTACGGCGAGTGCGCCGGTCAGTAATTCGTTTGCGGATTTGGACATTGATTTAATCAACGAGCAGAACGACGAAGTTGAATCCGTGAACATTCCGATTGAGTATTACAGCGGCGTTGACGACGGCGAAAGCTGGTCGGAAGGCGGACAAGCGCAGGACGCAACGCTGTCGTCTTTGCCCGCCGGAAAATATGTTTTGCGCGTCGAAGGAACGTGGCAGACGTTTCAACAACCGATGCCGGTTTCGGTCAAAGTCGAGCAGAACATCAATCGCGGTGTCAATTTCTGTCTGGCGTTTTTCGCGCTCGCCCTGCTGCCGATTTTAGGTCTGCTTCGCAAATGGGCTTTTGAATCGAAGCGCTGGAAGGAAAGTATGTTTAGCACCAGTGAACAGTGAACAGTTAAGCAGGTAAGCAAAAGTTTCAAGGTATTTTGAAAAGTTCAGAGTCCAAACGCGGAACGCACTT
>JAJAZE010000186.1 GCA_026785925.1 Pyrinomonadaceae bacterium | reverse complement strand
GGAATATACGGACGAGTTTGAAGAATGGTGGAACACGCTTGATGAAGCCGAGCAAGGAAGCGTTGACGCATATGTCAGAATGCTGGAAGAATTTGCGGTCGCTTTGGGCTTTCCTTATTCGTCCGACATTAAAAATTCAAAGCACGCGCAAATGCGGGAATTGAGAGTACAGCATAAAGGCAGACCGTACAGAGTCTTATACGCTTTCGACCCGCGCCGAATGGCGATTTTGCTCGTTGGCGGCGACAAAACCGGCAATAACCGCTGGTATGAGGAGTTTGTTTCAATCGCCGACGCGCTCTACGCCCAACATTTAGAAGCATTAGAAAAGGAGAAATCAAAAAATGGCTAAATCATTCAAAAATTTACGAGCTAAAATGTCGCCTGACGCAAAAGCTCTCTCCAATGAAATCGCTCAAAAATTGCGTCGGGAAATTCGGCTCAGCGAACTGCGGAACGCCCTCGACATCAGCCAAGAGGAACTAGCCGAATTGCTCAATAAAAAACAGGCGGCTATCTCTCGGCTGGAACGACGCTCGGATATGCACGTCTCGACTTTAAGGGCGTTCGTCAAAGCCCTCGGCGGAAAGTTGGAAATTATCGCCAGTTTCCCCGATGCCTCTTATCACATCAAACAGTTTGAATCGGATGAATCAGCCGACGATGCGATTGTGGCGTGATCGCGCCCCTAACAATCAAGATTCAATTGCTAAAGAATTTTTATAAAAATTTTGGTTGAATCAAAATGCCGTCAACCGCTTTATCTTTTCTTCCCCGACTTCCATTTGGACGAGTTTTTCTCTGAGCCGAACATTGGCGAGCATTTTTTCGCGCACGGGAGCGCGAGCGGCTTCGGGGAGGGACACGCTGACCGATTCCGACGACATCGAATAGCCGGAATTGCGGTCATAACAGCCGTCGTTGTAGTCGTAGCGAAACCCGGATGGCTTGTAAAACTCGCACGCGATTTCGACAAGTTCGCCCAAACGGTTCGTGTAGTAGCTGCATTCGCTAACGCCCGCTTCTTCACATTCGGTTTCCGCTTCGACGACCAGGTAATCTTCGTTTCCGGCTATAATTTCCCTTTCGGTCAGCACGCACAATCTCAGAAATTCGACGAACTCGTTAACCGTGCCGCGCTCCGTTTGAAATTCTTCACCCCATTCGCCGTCGTCGTAAACCGAGCGGAAAAACGGGTCTTCGAGCGTCTGGTTGATTTCTTCCCAGAAAACTTCTTCAAGCATCTCAGCGGAAATTTCCTCTCGGATCGTTTCTATCTCGCCCGATTCCAGCGCGTTTTCTTCGGACTGCAAAACGATTTGTTCCCGAATCGTTTCTTCGATTTCCGCGGCGAGTTTTTCGACTTTTACTTCGTGAGCGAATTCTTCCGAATCGCCCGCGAAATCCGAGTAAAAAATCTCGCCCGCACCGTCCGATTTGATTTCAAACCTATACGAATGATCGCTGGTCGAAAAACCGCCCTTGAGAACAACCAAATCGGTTTTATCAAATTGGTTTTCGGCGTTCTCAATTACGACCTCTTGCGGCTTTTCGATTACGGAAGTATCAAACATAATGCAAAGTTCTCTTGCGGGTTATTCGCCCCTGAGCGGCATCAGCACGTAGCGGCAGCCTTCGCGCTCGGTCGGCAAAAACAACTCGAACGGCGAATTCGCATCGTTAAAGCCGAACGCGAAAGTAGGGCTTCCGGCTTTCGAGACGACTTGCAGAAAGTCTTGAACGTAACGGCTGTTAAATCGAAGAGAGTGAACGTCCTGCCCGGTTGCGCCATTGAACGCAGCAAGCATTTCTTCCTGCGCCTCGCCTTCTGCAGTGTTCGATTTGAGCGTTAATTTTCCCGGCTGGATTTCCATCGTGACCGAATAGTTGCGACTCTCGGCTGTTAAAGTAACGCGCGACAAGGAGCGGCGAAAATCTTCTGTGCTGATTTCAGCCGTGTAAGCGAGAGATTTCGGCAGAACCATATCCCAATTCGGAAACGTCCCCGTGAGCGTGCGCGAGAAAAGGCTGTGATTGCCAACGGCGAAACAAAGCTGATTGCCGCTGTCTCCGATTTCAATTTGGCTTTCGGCATCGCGCCTGATTTCCCGGTCGAGCAAATCTTCTAGCTGAGAGAGCGGCTTTTTAGGCACAAGCAAATCAAGTTTTTGTCCCGTTAAATTGACGAGCGGAAAACGTGCGAAGGCGAGCCGATGCCCGTCGGTCGCCACCACCGTTAAGCCCGTGTCGTCAATCACCAGTTTCGCGCCGCTGATGGTAAATCGGCTTTGCTCGGTCGTGACCGCAAATGCCGTGCGGCGAATCGCCTCGCGTAAAATCACCGCCGGAACGCGAATGCCTGCTTGCTTGTGAACGGGAACTTCCGGGAATTGAGAACTTTCGACAGTTCCCAATTTATGACGTCCTTTTTTATAACGAATCTCGATTTGCCCGGATTTATTCAGTTGAAAATGAATCGGCTCGTTCGGCAGTTCCCGGCTGATGTCGTAAAGTTTTTTGCCTTCGACCAGAATCGAGCCGGTTTGCAATACGTCCGCGACCTGTAAAGAGCGCATCGTGACATCTAAATCGGTCGCCGTCAACGCGAGTTCGCCCTGCACATTCGTTTCCATTTTGATTTTACTCAAAACCGGAATCGTCGCCTTGCGTTCGATGACCGGCGTGAGCAATCCAAGCTCCTCACGGAGAAGCGACGGGTTGATGATAAATTCCATAAATTTTGATTTTTGCTGCTCCTAGTTTTTACTGCTGCTCGCCGCTTGTTTTTCTCAAATATTTCGCGGTGTGCGGCTGTCGGCTTGTTTCCAATCGTGAAATTCAAATTCGGTCATCGCCCGCGTGCCGTCCTTTTCGTAAAGATGTTCGCGCTCGCCTAATTCATCGCGGATTGCGTCTTCATCGTGAGCGTATTCGATTTCAGCGTAACCAAACTTTTCCAGCTCGCGGCTGATTTCTTTGATTCGCTCATTGAGATGTTCTTCAAAATTTTCGCGTAAGACGGGACGGGCAATCTTCAGCCGCGCTGGTAAATCTTCATCATCCGTTTCGCTTTCAAATTCGATTTCGACCGTCATCGAATTCCAGTGATGGTAATGACCGTTTTCGCCCGTAATTTCGATATAAAGCGAATCGCCAGCGGTATGAAGCGCGGCGATCAGTCTTTTTGTCTGACTATCTTTTTCCATAAGGCTTTCCGGGTAAACGCGCCCGTAAAACGCCACTCCGTCACCCTGACAATACCCCAAACTCCAGTAAACCTTTGTCTCTTCAAAGCCGCGCTCCGCCAACTGCATTTTGAAATCTTCGGTCAAAAATTCGGCATCGTCCCAATCAAAACGCTCGGGACGCTCGCGCTCTTCTGACACGACAAATTCCTGAGCCGGGTGGCTTAATTCCGAAAAAAATCGGTGGAATTTCGGGCGTTTCCGCGCGCGGCGATGTCTTTCGCGCAAAGCCGATAGTTTGACCTCATTTTTCATACTGAAGGCGGCAATTCCTAGTTTGAAGATTTCACTTGTAATTCGTGCCTTTTGCTTGCCGCTTTCGTTTTTAGTTTGAAAGCGATAAGCGCGGGCAATATGCAGTTCTCATTCGGAAATTGCTACTTCAGCTTGATTTGCTCGCCCCACGGAGCTTTTCCCGCTATCCCGTGCGTCGCCCAGATAACCGGAAAATCAGGCTCGTCGCCGGTTTCGCCGTAGAGGTCGGTGAGATAAACGAGCGCATCCGGCGAGAATTCAGCCGCAGCAGCAATAATGGGACGAAAATCCGTTCCGCCGCCGCCCGTATATTTGATTCGGGAAAGTTCTTCGCTCGCGTCGCACCAATCAATTTCAATAATCTGGTGAACCGCCGCGTCGCCGATCAGTAAAACCAAATTCCGCTGATTGAAGTGGCACATCGCGGCGATTTCAGCTAGAAATCTGCCCAAAAGTTCGCCGTCAATCGAGCCGGAAGTGTCGAGCGCGACGGCGAGCCGCGTTCCGCGCTTTTTGATTGCGTCAGGCGAAAACGGCAAATCAATTCCGGTTTGTGCGCGGTAATCTTTTTCAAGCGCGAGCCATCGCCGCGAAGGACGTGAATAGTTTTTCTGAGTTGCTTCTTGAAATGCGGTCTGCACGACGGAGCGGAAGATTTGTTCCCACGGCGTTTCGACGCGCGGCAACTCTGCCGCAAGCCTTTCGAGCAGTTCGGGAACGCTTCCGCGCAAAAGACTCAAGCGTTGCTGCCAATTTCTTTTTTCCTCGTCTCCTCCTGCGCTGATTTGCGTAGCAATCGGTTCGCACCTTTTATCCGCATCCGACTTTTCCACGCGCAAATCACCTGCCAGCGCGTCTCGGTCGTTGAATTCTAAAAGAAATTCGTAAAAATTTGACTTGGCTCGGCGTCGGCTTTTTAGAAAATAATAAAGTTCTTCGCACGACCAGCGATTAACTCTAACGAAATCCGCTTTTGTCAGATTCGCTATTTTTCTCTCCGCTCGAGCCGGTATGTTAAAGGAATAATACGATGCACCTTTGTTTGCGCCCGCAGCCGCCGAGGGATTCTTTGCATCTTCGCTTTTTTCGAGACACTACCAG
>JAJAZE010000185.1 GCA_026785925.1 Pyrinomonadaceae bacterium | reverse complement strand
ACGGCGGCGGTCGGATTCGTCGCGCAGACGAGTTTTTTCAGCGCGTCAATCGTTTCCTGCTGCTGTTTCAGTTTTTCGGATTGCTGGTTAATCTGCGTTTGTTGAGAGTTTATCTGTTTGCTTTGCGTTTCTATTTGAGCGTTTTGTTCTTCCGAGAAGTTCGGGCGATTATCGTTGTCGGTTAGGAAAGGACAACGGGACACAAAATTTGAGGCATTTAGACAAAGCAGTTTGTTCCCGATATTACTCGGATTCGCAAGCACCGAGAGTTTTAAGGAGGATCCCACCGTCAATTGCGATGTTCCAACAGTCCCGGCAGATATGTTCCCCGGAACAACCACCGAATCTATGAATGTTCCAATGACTATTTGGTTATCGGCATTGGCGACTGCGCCCGCGCCGATAGCGGTGGCACGCACAGGAGTAGCGGCTCCGGGATTGGGTTTTACAACTTTCGTATTAAACCCGATGGCTGTATTGTTACTGCCTTCGGCATACGCGAATGTGCCGATTGCCAATGAGTTGGTGCCGATTACCTGCGCGTCTTTGCCGACTGCGGTCGTAAAAGAGCCGGAGGCTGACGCATTGGTTCCAACAACAATATTTAGGCTGCCGGTAGTTCCCGAACCATTGCCGATAGCAATATTTTGGTTGCCGTCCGTATTACCGGTGCCTGCCCCGATGCCGATAAATGTGTTGCCGTTGCCGCTTGTATTGAATTCTCCCGAATCTACGCCGAAAAACGAGTTGGCAACGCCGGTCGTGTTCCTGCTTCCCGAATTTTCGCCGAAAAACGAGTTGCTGCTACCGCTGTTATTGGCATTTCCCGATAAACTGCCGAAAAATGAGTTGTCCGCGCCGGTCGTCGCCAAACCCGCTTGATAACCGAAAAATGAATTGTCGTTAACGGTCGCACTCGCTCTTCCGGCTTGAAAACCGAAGAAAGCGTTGCGCGTGCCGGTACTGTTGAGCTTGCCGCTTTCGTAGCCGAAAAATGAATTGGCGTTCGCCGTAGTGTTTGAAACTCCCGCGCTGCTGCCGAAAAATGAATTGAGCGAGCCGGAAGTATTAAAAAATCCCGCGTCTTTGCCGACAAACGAATTGTTGCCGCCGCCCGTGTTAAGTTCTCCGGCTTCGCTGCCGATAAAAGTATTTGCCTGACTGAAACTGTTTGCCGCCGCGCCGGTTTTGTAGCCGATGAAAGTGCTGTTCGAGCCGACAAGAGTGTAATTTGAATTTTGTCCGGCAACGACGCTCGTTTGATTCGGCGTGGCGAAAACCGCAACGTTGCCGATTCTGAAATTCGTCGCGCTGTTGACGATATTTGCCGACAAAATTCCGCCCAAAGTTCCGCCGCCGCTGATATTAAAATCGGAAGACGGCTGCAAAACGGTCGAATTCTGAATAAAATTGCCGCCCGCGCCGCCGCCCGTGCAAGTGGCGATTTGATTTGAAGCATTGCGGCAGAGCGTCGTCGCGCCCGCCGCGCCGAGCGTGAAAACTTTAAGCGTTCCGGGGATTTCGGTCGAGATCGAAGCCGTGCCGAGAACAATCGTGTTGCTCGTCGAAACGAACGCGCCCGCGCCGATTGCCGTCGCAAAAGTCAGATTGTTCGCGGCGACGTTCGCATTGTAACCGAGCATCGTATTGTTGCTGCCGGTCGTGTTGCTGACTCCGGCTTGATAGCCGAAAAACGTATTGTTGTCCGATAAATTGTTTGCTCCCGAAGCGTTACCGAAAAAGGCGTTGTTATTGCCGACGACATTAAATCTTCCCGCATCGAGACCGAAGAACGCATTGTTTGCTCCGCCGATATTGGCAAAACCGCTTGAACGCCCGAAGAAAGAATTGTTGTTTGACTGATTGTTTCGCCCCGAATCGGTTCCGAAAAACGAATTATTTACGCCGTTGGTATTCGCATTTCCCGAAAAATTCCCGACAAATGTGTTTGAATTTCCGCCCGTATTCGCCGTTCCTGCATTCACGCCCGCGAAAAGATTTACCGAACCTTGAACGCTTAAAACACGATTGCCGCCGATATTAAATTGCGTCGCGGCGTTAAATGCGTCCGCCGATCCAGTGCCGGAAATATTAAAATTAGCGGTCGGCTGAACGGCGGCGTTTTGATTCTGAACATAATTCGCGCTGCCCGCCAACGGGTTGCGGTCGTCAGCGAGCCGCAAGTCGGTGTTCTGCGTGTAATTGCTCGCCGGAAGACCGCCAAGATTCGTTGAATTAGATGCGTTTAAAGCGTTGACCGCATTCAAACTCTGAATCGCAAACGGCGCACTCGTCACTTTCTGACGCGGATTCAAAACCGTGAACGGATTCGCGCTGCCCGCCGGACGCGCCGCGATTTCCAGAAAAACATCCGCCCCGCGAAACGTCTGTGCGCCGTAATCGAGCGTCACTGTGAAAATACCGTTGACGACTTGGACGGTCGGCATTGTTATCGTCGAAGCAAACTGATTGCCGCCCGAAACCGCATCGAAGGCTTTGAACTGCATTTCGTAAGTTCCGTTCGTCGGCGACGGAACGCTCGAATCGGTGAAACGTCCTTGATAAGTGAACGTCGTCGTTTGCGCTTCGCTGACTGCCGCAAAACCGCAAAGTGTGATAAATGCCAAAACTAAAAATTTAATTTGTAAAATTTGTCTTTTCATATTTTTTTCTCCGCTGCGAATCAAACCTTACGCCGAAGCGAATCGGAAATCACTACTTGTGCAGGTAGCTTAATTTTTATGATTGGAAAACGGCGGGACGTTTGGTTTGCTGAAGATTGAACGCAAAGAAGCGTAATAATGCGCCTCTCCTAATCCGACTCGACGGGCGGCAGCGGCTTTATAGTTTTTCCTAAATTTTAATTTTGATTCGTGTTTCCAAAACGGGATTTGGGTAACACGGAGTTTGAAACATCGGCGACCGGCGTAATTTCAAGTCCGTTTTTCAGCTTGTCGGAACTTTGACCCAGCCTTTGCCGCCTGCCGCCGCTAACTCCGCAATCTTTTCCAATGCTTCCGGTTCCACGACGTATTGTTCGTAATAACCGCAATTCGTGCAGACATAATTGCGGCGCGTAACGCTTATCACGCCGTCAAAAACTCCGCCTCTCGGCAGATGGTAAATATCCTGCTGAAAGCCCATTTCTTTGGTGTGAACGGCGAACGAATCACACTT
>JAJAZE010000184.1 GCA_026785925.1 Pyrinomonadaceae bacterium | reverse complement strand
CATCTGCGCCATCGCCGAAGTCGTCCGGGCGATTTGCGAGGCTTGCGCTTCGCTGCCGCGCGCGAGCTGTTCGGTCGTATCGTTGATTTGATTGGCGGAACTCGAAACCTGAAACGTCACGTCTTTGACCTGTTTAATCAGGGAACGCAATTCTCTGGTCATCGAATTAAACGCTTCGGCAATCGCGCCCGTCATCTCCGGTGTCACTTCCGCCTGCACGGTCAAATCGCCCGCCGCGACTTCGGAAACTTCCTGCAATAATTTGAAGATTGATTTTTGCAGATAATCGCGCTCTTCCTGCGTCTGAATCAAGGAGCGCAGTTTTTCGGTCATATTTTGCAGCGATTGACCGAACACGTCCGCGTCCGAACGCAGATTGATGTTAGCCGACCAATCGCCGTTCGCAATGCGGTCGGCTTCGACGGTGATTTGCCGCAGATTGCCGGAAATCTCCTGAAGCGAAGCGACCAAATGAACTTCGCTTCTGACGGATTCTTCGAGCAGTTCGCCGCCGGCGATCTGGTCGGCGATCTCCGTCGCGTCCGTTAATTGGCGTTCGTAATTCAAGTTGCTGAAGTTAACGGCGATCAACGAAAACGCGGCTAAAGTGGCGGCGAAAAAAACCACCAGCACGACCGTCGTGTCGTTTTCAATCAAGTCGAAATGCGCCGTATAAGTCAACGCCGCGCCCAAAAATAAAAATACGACCGCCGCCAGCGAAGCGATTTTGATAATTAAATTCCAAATCAGATTGTTCGGCATTATAATTTCCTTAATAGTCGGAGCGCGGACGAGCCGTCCGCAGTGAGCGCAAAGCGCGAAAACAAACTTGAGATTCGATTCAAAGCTGAAAAAAATCGAAACTTTCGTCCACGCATCTCAGGCGGACGCGACCGGTTCCGCGCTCCAAATAACTTCGTCCGCCGAAATTTCTTTGACGATGATGACCGGAGTTTTGAAGTCGGCGACGGCAAATTGCAGATTTTCCATTGAAACAACCGTCTGCGCGATTTGCGTCTCCGATTCTTTTAAGTTGTGCAGAGTCGCTTCGGCTTCTCCGATTGAAGCGGCGAAACTTTGAAAAGCCGCTTCGCCGTCAACCGACTGTGAGCCGGAAAAAGCGGCGAGTTTTTCCTGCAAATCCAAAAACTGCCCGATATATTTTTCAATTTCGCTCAAAGAATTGCCGGTTTCGATGGCGTATCTCGAAAGATTTGCCGTTTCGCCGACGCTGTCCTGCAAAGCGCGTTCGATTTCGCCGATTTCCGCCGCGATTGTTTTGTTGAGCGTTGAAATCTGCTTGTCGGTCTTGGCGGCACGCTCGGCGAGCCGTTCGATTTCTTCGGTCAACGCGGCGAATCCGCTCGCTTGCCCGTCGCGTTCGGCAGTTTGAATCGAAGCGTTGAGCGCGATTAAATTAGTTCGATTGGCTAAGTCTTCAACCGTTTTCGCCGCTTTGCCGATTTCCTGCGCCCGTTCGCCCAAACGCCCGACGCGCTTGACCGTTTCCCGAAGCTGCTGGCGCAGCACACCCGCCGCCGAAAGATTTTCCTGCGCCGTCAGCGAACCGCTGTGCGCTTTCTCGACCGATTGCTTGGCGGTCTGCGAAGAAGCGTAAAGCTCTTCGGAAATTTTCTGCACCGCTTGCGGAATTTGCCTGAGCGCGAGCATCGCCCGATTCGTTTCCAGAATCCGGTTTTCGCCTGCGCCGATGATCGTTTGAATGTTTTTATGCGCTTCTTTAGCTGTTGTGCAGGCGGCTTTGGTGTCGTCCTTGACGTGAAAAACAAGCTCGTTCAAACGGTGAATTAAAAATTTCAGTGCGTCGGAAATCTCGCGCGTCGGCACAAAATCAGATTTAATTTCGACCGCGAAATTTCCGGTTTTGACCAGCGCGACTTCCTCCGAGATTTGCCGAGTCGCCGTCTTTAGCCGGTCTAATTCGCGTTTGGCGTTGATGGATTCGGTAAATTTGGCGAGCAGCTTTTGAAACGAATTGCTCAGGCGGTCGCTCTGCTGCAAAGGTGTCAGCGCGACATCCAGATTGCCGCCCGTCACTTTGTCCATCAAGCCGACCAGATTGAGCATTTGCTGATTGCTGCGGTAAAGAGTTTGCAGCAGTTCGTCGGTTTCCGCCGAGCCGGAAGTTTTCGGCAGCGAAGTCGAAATGCCGCGCTCGAAACTTTTCGCCAGCAGCGCGACTTTCTCAATCGGGCGCACGACTTCTCTGGAAAGCCACCAGCCGTAGAGCATAATCGCCAGAGACGAAAACAGAATTCGGGCGACGACGATATAAAAAGAATTTTCGGTGAACAGCGAAACAATCAGCCACGAACCGATTCCGAAGACGCAGACAAAAAAAGCCAGCGCAGCGGTCGCCAGCCAGATTTTACTTTTTAGTGTATTAACGGAATGTCGAGCCATAATTATTTGTTGCCATTCATATTTTGAAATTTGTTATTGTTTCTTTTAATTAAAGTCCGATTTGTGCGTCAACCGCAAAAACAAAGGTCGCAAGACGAGTGACAAAACTTTTCTAAAGTTTCAGCGAGGCGAGTAATTTTTCCGTGTCAATCAAGTTGAGAGTTTGCGATTTAAAGGCGACTTGTCCGTAAATATGCGGTGAATCTTTATCCGCGCCGCATTGAATTTCAGCCGACGAAATGGTCACGATTTCACTTATTTTGTCCGCCGGAAAAGCCGCGCCCGACTCGAAAATCTGCGAACGGAGAACGATGAATTTTGTTTTCGGTGTAGTTTTTGGAAGGTCTTTTTGCAATATCGCGGCAAGATTGAGGACGGAAACGACTTCGCCGCGCAGGTTGGCAATGCCGAGCAGCCATTCGGGGGCGTTCGGCAAAATCGTCAAGGGCAGCGAAGACATCGCTTCGACGACGTTTTTTGAAGTAACCGCGTAAAGCTGGTCGCCGCCCGCACAAAATACGAGATATTGTTCGCCGCCGGATTGACGACTTGGCAATGCGGAAAATTCCGCCGAAGCAGGCGGCGGCAGATCGCGGGAAAACTGATTTTCCGACACAAAATCTTTCATAAAGTATCTGAGAAGTGAAAAGTGAGAAGTGAGAAGTGAAAAGTGAAAAGTGAAAAGTGGAGGAAATTGTATTTCACAACTGTCACATCATACTTTTCACTTCTCACTTCTCACATTTCATCTCTCACTTCTTCCGTTTCGCCCTTTTGAGGAGCGATATAGGCTTCGACGGTTCGCATCAGCGTTTCCGGTCCGAACGGTTTGGTAATATAGCCGCTCGTGCCAGCCATTCGCCCGCGAACTTTATCGAAAAATCCGTCTTTGCCGGAGATCATCACAATCGGCACGTCTTTGGTTAAATCGTTGGTGCGGATGATTTTGCAAACCTGATAACCGTCGAGCTGCGGCATCATAATGTCGAGCAAAACCAAATCAGGCGTGAATTCCTTGAGTTTTTCCAGCGCGTCAACGCCGTCCACCGCGCAGACGACGCGATGCCCGCTTTTTTCGAGTTTGCTGGAAATCAATTTGCGAACCGTCGCGCTGTCGTCGGCAACCAAAATCGTTTTGCCTTTAATCATTTGGCTGCTCGCGCTTTCCTGCTGTTCGATTTCCGACATCCGAATTTTTAAAAAATTAACCTGCGAACCGAGCATCACGTCGTTCGGATTAAGCTGCGCGGCTTTTTGCAGGGAGGCGATGCCCTGCCGCAGATTTTTGAGATTGATCTGCCCGATGGCTAAAGTCCGCAATTGGTCGGCACTGAAAAAACGCGCTGCTTTTTCAGTCTCCATTCGTTCGACCGCTTCCTGCAAAATGTCCCGGTTGGCTTCGGTATGCGCGAGCAGCATTTCCAAATCGGAAAGCGTCAAAATCGTCCGGCACGAACCGCAGACAAAAGCGTTCGGCTCGTTGTCGGCGTTACAGAAAGGACACTTAACCGCTTCGGCGGAGATTTTTGAGGTGTTTTCGATAAAGAAATGCTCGACATCAGCGGCGGAAAAAAATTCCGTTTTCGGTGAGTAATCGGTTTCAAATGAGGTTGCTTCGATTGGCTCAACATTGTTCATATATTCATTGTTCACCGGCTCGACCGGCGCGTCAGGTGATTCTTCGATTAAATTGAAATTTGCAGAATTATTTTCTGCTGAAACTTCGCCGGCAGGATTCTCTTCAAACATCACCGGCGGAAAAAGTTGTTCCGGCTCAATGTAAAAATTTTCGTCATCCGCGTTCGTCTCCGCGTAAGCTGGAAATTCGACAACTTCGTCAGCCGAAATCGCTGTCGTCTCTTCCGAATCGCCGCCGAAATAACCGAATGGCAGCAAATCAGGCGGAAATTCCAACTCCTGCGTCGGGCTGTTTTCATCTTCGCCGCTCTCTGCCGGCGCGATACTTTCTTCATCCAAAATCGCACATTCCGCCGCCAAATCTTCCTTTAGTTGAGCAATCATCGCGGCTTGTTCGGCTTTTCTGGATTCGGTTTTCGCCATCATCGCGTGCAGCGAAGCCAGCCCCGACATTGCCATCGCGTTTTCCGGGTCGAGCGTTAAAACTTTCTCGAAGCAAGTGATTTTTTCACTGAACGAATCAGCCAGGTAAGATTTTAAAACCCAGGCTTCGACCAACTCCGGCGCGATTTTGAAAACTTCCTGCAATTGTTCGCGCGCCGCTTCGCGCTCGCCGGAAATCGCCGCCCGGTTTGCCTTTTGCAGCATTGCTTCGACCGCTTGATTTTTCGTCGAAACAATCGCGTCCTGCGCCGCCGCGTTTTCAGGATTGATAGTTAAAACTCTCTGCCAGTGAGAAATTTTCTCGTCGTGAGAATCGGAAATTTCCGCCAGCGACTGCCAAGCCTCGGCATTTTGATTGTCGTGACTGACCGCCTGCAAAAAACATTGTCTGGCAAAATCCTTGTCAACATCGTTCGATGCCTCAATGCCGCGCCGGACGAAGGTTTGCGCCAACAGTGATTTGGTCGCCTTCATCCATTCCAAAGCGCGGGCGTTGTTCGGATTGATGCTCAATACGTTGTTCAGGAAAATGATTAGCTCTTCGGGATATTCGCTGATCGAAGCCATCCAAAGCCAGGCGATTTCGTTTTCGGGTTCGGCTTCCGTCACTTGAATAAGAAGTTGGCGGGCTTCGTTGCGGTCGCCGTTCTGAGCGGCTTTGATGCCTGATTGAAGCATCTGCGGAACATTTGCCGCGCCGTTTTCTGGATAAACGGCGGCGGGGAAATTACTAACGGCAAAAGGCAGGGTTGACGTATTTGATTCAAATTCAAGTTTCATATCGGTCGGCGAATGCGGGCAATTTCGGAGTTGCCGTATTTTGAGAAAAATTTTTTAGATTACGGACTAGAGAATTCCTTTCCAACTTCAACTCGACTGCAAGGAGAATGCCATTCGGGAAATTGTTTTCAGTATTCTATTAAACGATTTATTTTGAGTTAAAATGAGGCTTACACTCAAAACGAGCTGCGTTGAACTGAACGCAATTTTTTCAAAGGTGACAAAAATCGGGATGTTTTGTTGACAAAAAGTGGTAATTTGTAATTTGTAATTTGCCGGACGTTATTGGAAATAAGAAGTTTGCCCGCGAAAGGGTGCGAAAGGACGCGAAAAAAAGATGTTTAGGAAAAACTTTCGCGCTCAATTTGATAATTCAGACAAAT
The DNA here is from genome assembly GCA_026785925.1 of Pyrinomonadaceae bacterium. GTDB lineage: Bacteria > Acidobacteriota > Blastocatellia > Pyrinomonadales > Pyrinomonadaceae. Next base: position 1,137 of record JAJAZE010000184.1, on the reverse strand, counting down.
TTCGCGCTTTTTCGCTTTTATTCGCGGGCGAAAAATTCTTGTCAGCTTAATAATCAAACAATATTTTATTTCCGATAATGTCTAATGATTACCAAAAGGACAAAATGAATTTTGACGTGATTATTATCGGCGGCGGGGCGGCGGGAATTTCGGCGGCGTTGTGGTGCGACGAATTAAATTTAAAAACGCTGCTGCTCGAAGCTGGCGGCGAACTCGGCGGACAACTGCTGCGAGTCTATAACCCGATTAAAAATCACCTCGGCATCGAAACTAAAAACGGGCGCGAACTGCGCGATATTTTCGTCAGGCAAATCGAGAATCGTCAATTTACCGTTTTTCTGCAATCGGAAATCTGCTCCGTTGATCTGCAAAAAAAGTCGGTTGCGCTCGACAGCGGCGAAAAGTTTTTTGCCGCCGCGATAATTGTGGCGACCGGCGTGCGGCGCAGAAAATTAAACGTCGAAGGCGAAGAAAAATTTATCGGCAAAGGCATCGTCGAGTCTGGCAAACGCGACGCGGATTCGGTCAGAGACAAAAATGTCTGCATCGTCGGCGGCGGCGACGCGGCGTTTGAAAACGCTCTGATTTTAGCGGAAACAGCAAAAAGCGTGTTGCTTATTCACCGGCAGACAAATTTTCGCGCCCGCGCCGAATTTATCGAGCAAGTCGCAAATAATCCGAAGATAAAAATTCTCACTGAAACAATCGTGCGAAAAATCATCGGCGGCGAACGAGTCGAAGCGGTCGCACTCGAAAATTTGTCAACCGAAAAGATTTTCGTCAAAGATGTCGAAGCGATTTTGCTCCGCATCGGCGTTGAACCGAACACGGATTTTTTGAACGGCGAATTAGAATTGGACAAACACGGTTACATCGTCGTCAATCAAATTTGCGAAACAAATATCAAGGGAATTTACGCCGTCGGCGATGTTGCAAATTCGGTTGCGCCGACCGTCAGCAGTGCCGTCGGAATGGGCGCAACCGCTGCGAAAGCAATTTTTGCGCGATTGAATATTCAGAGGGAATTTTGATGCCTGATACGCGACGCGGGAATCTCAACATCAATAATCTTAAAAGGACTTAAAACTAAGACAAATAGCCTGAAATAATCTCCAAAAAATTGAATCTTTCTTACAT
>JAJAZE010000183.1 GCA_026785925.1 Pyrinomonadaceae bacterium | reverse complement strand
CCGAAGCGCAGTGATTTTAACTTTGATTCGGATGAAACGGTCGCCGATCAACTCAACCGGTTTGAAACTTCCCTGCAGGAAGATTTGCACCTGACCGATTCGGGCTCCCGATAGCAATAGAACAGAATCATACTATCTTCCCTAAAGACCGTTAAATCTACCACAGTGGGAAATCCGTTGAAGGTTTTCTTAATTCTCGTAATCCCTTTCTTTTCAATTCTTCCTCAACATTGAAATAGTATTTTCCATACATATTTATATGCTCGCTGCGAGCCGGCGAGAGATTTTTAATGTCGTCTTCATTGATTTCATAACCTTCATTTTTCAATTCTTCCAGAGCCGCCTGCATATAAACCGTGTTCCAAATGGTAATCGCATTGACAACCAGATTCAAACAGGCTGCCTGATTGAGTTGGTCTTCCTGATTACGCTTACGGATTTTTCCTTCATTGGCGATAAAAACGTCGCGCCGGAGTGCGTGAAGGGCTTCGCCTTTATTGAGCTGGACGGTAATCTTTTTCTGGTATTTCGGGTCTTGCAGATATTTGAGAATAAAGATCGTTTCGTTTAATTTGCCCCATTCCTGAAGGGCTTTTGTTAAAGCGTTTTTTTGCTTGCGCGACTGCAATTTGCTGATGAGCAAAGATGCCGTCACATAACCTTGTTTGAGCGAACCGGCGATTCTGAGAAGATCGTCCCAATGCCTAACAATCAAATCAACATTGATTTTTCCCGTAATCAAAGAATTGATGTGCTTGTATCTGACTTTTTTGTCAACGCAGTAAAGCGTCTTGGCGGCAAGGTCAGCGAGGCGCGGCGAAAATTGAAGCCCCAATAAATCAAACAACCCAAAAACCAGATCAGTATATCCGGCGGTATCGGTCGTGTGTTCGAGAATCGTCAGTTCGGTTTCGTTATCGAGAATTTCGTCCAGCACATATGTCGCGTCCCTGATGGTCGAGGAAATGACCTTCGTGCCGTATTGCGAATATTGATCGGATGTCCAAGTGTAGTAGGTCAATCCGCGACCGTAGCCGAAATATCTGGGAAGCGACACGGCATTGCGGGTTTTAACGGCGACCGGAAAACGCTGCCCGTCCGACGATGATAACGTGCCGCCGCCCCAGATTGCCGCCAGCGGCAAACGACTGTGAAAATTGACCAATTCGGAAAAAGCCGATTTTAAGGTTTCATCTCTTAAATACCAGGTTGAATACCATGCCATTTTGCGATAAGTCAAACCCGACATTCGCTGCATCTGCATAAAGCCGAAGTTGCAAGCCCCGGCTAAGATACAGGCGTAGCAGTGGCGGAGCGCGTCCGGTGTGCGCGGCTCGTTTCCCGACGGATGCTCGAAAAATCTCGAAAAATTCGTCCAGCCGTCAACTTCAATCAGCAGATCAGTCAGTTCGATTTCCGGCAAACGACCGGCGATTAGTTCCTTTAGGGCTTCGCTGCTCGGTGTCAGTTCTTCGCCGGGCAGTTTCGTGACGATCAATTTACCGTTTTCCATCCGAATATTGATTTTGCGCTCCAAATGATCGGCGGGATCGAAATGCTCCGGAAATTGTCGGGTTTCCATTGATTTTCTTTTATGTTTGATGAGCAGCTCGTCGAAAAAGCGGTCAAATTGCCCATACAGTTCCTGAAGTTCGGCTTGGCGCAGCTTCAATCTTGCCGAACTGTCTTCGGGCAAGGATAAAAGTTCGCAAATCGCCGGACGCGTGTCCGCCCAGGTTTCCGCCGGAATCAGATAGCTGTCGAGACGTGCATAACGGCGACTTCCTTCCACCCAAATATCGGCGGAACGAAGCCTCTCTCGAAGCTCGAAAAGCACGCAAAGCTCATAATACTTTTTGTTTATTCGTTCATTATCAACAAAAACATACTTCCACCATTCGGCGCTGACAAAATCAATTGGAGCGTCGTCGGGAATTTTGCGTTTTCCGCTTTCGTTTAACTCACGCAAAATCCCGATGGCTTTTCTGAGTCCCTCGGATTCGGCATTTCCGTCCAAAGGCAGGGCGTCCAGAAAGGTCGGGATAAATTGCCGCAGATATGAATAGCGTTTACCAAGCAGCTTGAAAAAGTTTTCGTCAAGCGGCTCATTGATGCGCTCGCATTCATCAAAAGTAACGCGCAGCTTATTTTCCGGCGCGAATTTATAAATCGCCGTTCGCACTTCCGGATCGGAAACGCTTGGATCAATCAAGATTCTCACCATCTCCTGCAAAAGCTTGATTTTATCGCCGGCAAGCAGGGCTATCTGCTGCTTTATTTCGACGAGCTTCCGGTCGGCGCGATTTGAAATCGCCGCCAGCAGACGGTCGAAGATTTCGACCAGCTCATCCATGACTTCAACGTAAAGCTGCGACAAAAATGCGAGCAGAATAGGGTAACGGCGAGTTTTGTTCATCCGGCTCAAGGCTTGCGCGGTCGAGCGAAAACCGATCTGAGCGAGCTGCTTGCAGCGGTTCGGATTGACTGCCGAAAGATTCCAGTTGCCAACCTGCCATTTTTGGAGTTTCGCCAGTTTATTCAGACCCGTCAAAATCGTTTTCGGCGAATTGGAGGTCGCGCTTTGCCGCAAGCTGGCAAGCGGGGTCGGGCGATTCGGCGGCTCCGGCTGCAAAAGATTGTCCAGTTCTTCCGCCAGCACTTCGTCAATTATTGATTCCACGCGCCGGAAGATTTCTTCTTCCGCCTCGTTTCTCGCCGTTGCGACCATTCGTTCAACCACCGAAAAACCGGGACGGACTAATTTTTCAGCCAAAAACCGCTCGCATAAAAGCTGTAAAAGCAAAGCCGGGCGGTCATGTTCTAACGCTCTCACCAGAAGCCATTCGCCAATTATTTGAAGGTCGCGCTCGGTCGGAAGGCGAAAGCCGAGATATTTTTCGATTGCTCTTTGATGAACAGTGCGCGTCGCACCGCGCTCGGCATATTGTTCGATCTTTGCGCCCTTCGCGCCGACTTGCGAAGCGACGTAATCGATCACTTCCGCCGGAACGCTCGTTAGATCCATAATATGGAATCCGAGGAACCGAAGCAGCAGAATCCGCAGCGCGAAACCGAAACGATTGGACGCGGTAGTGGTTTTCGGGATCTGCCGTAAATCCTGCTCGCTCAAAGTGAAAAAAGCGATCAAATCATCGGTTGATAAATCGGCGGGAAAAGACTTAAAGCGACGGCGTTCGGCTTCGGACAAAAAACTGACGGGCATAAGCGAATCTCCTGACAATACGGATTCATTAAATTACCGCTTTTTTGACGACCGGCAATCGAATTTGTTAATAAAAACAGATGTGGCACGCAGATTTTTTGATTGTCGCACGGAGTATCAGAAAAGCTAGTTTTTCTGATATACTTTATTTTCAATTCAAGCGAAAATCACTGAAATTTCAGTTTAATGCAGCCGAAAGCAGGAAGATTTTTAATGAAAACAGATCAAAATACGAATATTTCTCTT
>JAJAZE010000182.1 GCA_026785925.1 Pyrinomonadaceae bacterium | reverse complement strand
TGATTACGCCGAAAGACGTGATGCGAGCCGAGCGTTATGCGCGTGAAAAAAAGCTCGATGTCGTCGGCTATTATCATTCGCACCCGGATCATCCGGCGCGTCCTTCGCAGTTTGATTTAGACCACGCGCTGCCGGTTTGGAGTTACATAATTGTTTCAATCGAAAACGGCAAAGCGGTTGACGTGCGGGCTTGGGAGATGGAGAATGACCGCTCGAAATTTAATGAAGAGGAAATACGAAGAGAGGAACTTTAACCGCAGATTTACGCGGATGAACGCGGATTTTTTTTACAGGATGAACAGGATTAGCAGGATAAAATCGGTTTTAAAAGTCAGGATAAAACCATTTCTAAGTTTGGGTTTAATCCTGTAAATCCTGTCCATCCTGTTTGAATTCATCTGCGGCTGGAAATTGGTTTAGGTTTCAAGGAGAAATTATTTATGACAGTCACTATTATAATTCCGACACCTTTGCGGCAGTTCGCGGGCGGACAGTCGGAGATTCAAGTCGAAGCGGCGACGGCGGGCGAAGCGTTGGATAAACTGACGACGCAGTTTGCCGATTTGAAAAAGCATCTTTATAACGATGCCGGAGTTCTGCGAAATTTCGTTAATGTCTACGTCGGCGACGAAGATATTCGGGATTTGGACGGACTCGCCACGGCGGTTAAAGACGGCGGCGAGATTATGATCGTGCCGTCAATCGCGGGCGGAAATTTAGCGGCGGAGGCGCGGGCGGAAAAGGAATTGCCGATGCTTTCCAACGAAGAATACGCCAGATATTCAAGGCATTTGATTTTGCCGGAAGTCGGTCTGGAAGGTCAGCGCAAATTAAAAGCGGCGCGGGTTTTGATGATCGGCACGGGCGGATTGGGTTCGCCGCTCGGTTTATATTTGGCGGCGGTGGGCATCGGAACGCTCGGCTTGGTTGATTTCGATGTCGTGGATGAATCTAATTTGCAAAGACAGATTATTCACGGCACCAAAGATGTCGGGCGACCGAAAATCGCGTCGGCGAAAGACAGATTAAATGACATCAATCCGAACGTGAAAATCGAAGCGTTTGAAACGATGCTGACGCGGGAAAACGCGCTCGAATTATTCAAAGATTTCGACGTGATCGTTGACGGCACGGACAATTTTCAGACGCGCTATCTGGTCAACGACGCTTCGGTTTTGACGGGCAAGCCGAATGTCTACGGCTCGATTTTTCGATTTGAAGGACAGGCGAGCGTTTTCTGGGCGGAAAAAGGCGCGTGTTATCGCTGTCTCTACCCGGAACCGCCGCCGCCCGGACTCGTTCCCAGTTGTGCGGAAGGCGGCGTATTGGGCGTTTTGCCGGGAATCGTCGGCACGATTCAGGCGAACGAAACGATCAAAGTTATCTTGGGCGCGGAAGGAATTTTGTTAAATCGGCTGCTGCTTTTCGATGCCTGGAAAATGCGTTTTCGAGAATTAAAACTCAGGAAAAATCCCGATTGTCCGATTTGCGGAACGAATCCGACGATCAAAGAGTTGATTGACTACGAAGCGTTTTGCGGTTTGAATCAGCCGACCGACGCGCCGCCTCTGGAAGAAATCACGGCGACCGAATTAAGCGAACTGATTAAAAATGACAGCGAAGTTCAGATTATTGACGTGCGCGAACCATTTGAAGTTGAAATCGCTAAAATCCCGAATACGAAATTGATTCCGCTCGGCGAAGTCGTCGCCCGTGTGCAGGAAATTGATTCCTCGCGGACAGCGGTTATCCACTGCAAAGCCGGCGGGCGCAGCGCAAAGGCGATTGAAGCGTTGAAAAACGCCGGTTACAACGGCAGATTATTAAATTTGAAAGGCGGCATTACGGCGTGGTCGGACGAAGTTGATTCGACGATTCCAAAATATTGAGGAAAAAGAAAATGGGAAATGGCTGGTTAAGAAATTTTTAACCAGCCATTTCCCATTTTAAATCAAGCAACTACACTGCGCGTAGTCTTTCATAGCGTCGGGCGACTGCTTCCCAATCAACCACTTCCCACCAAGCCTTTAGGTAATCCGGTCGGCGATTATTATATTTCAAATAATAAGCGTGTTCCCAAACATCGTTGCCGAACAGCGGTTCGATGCCTTTGTGCAGAGGCGTGTCCTGATTCGGCTGCGACGCGATTTCAAGTTTGCCGCCGGTTGCGTGAACGAAAACCCAGCCTGAGCCGAATTGTTTCACGCCCGCATCGTTAAATTTCGTTTTGAAATCGTCGAACGAACCAAACGCCTCGTCAATCGCCGCTGCTAATTCGCCCGACGGACTTCCGCCGCCGGCTTTCATAATCGTCCAGAACATTGAATGATTGGCGTGTCCGCCGCCGTTGTTGCGAACCGCGCCGCGCACGTCTTCCGGCACGCTTTCCAAGCTGCCGAGCAGTTGCGACAAAGTTTTGTCGTGCAAATCAGTTTTTGATTCAACGGCTTTATTCAAATTATCAACATACGCCTGATGATGCTTGTCGTGATGCAGCTTCATCGTTTCGACATCAATTACCGATTCCAGCGCGTCGTAATCGTAACCGAGCGCGGGCAGTTCAAACGGATATTTCTGGTCTAATGCTTCGTTCGCCATAATTTTCTTTTTCTCCTTGTAATTTTGGTGAGCAGCGAGCAGTTAATATCTTTTTTCCAATCTGCTCACTGCTCACTGTTTTATTCCGCCGGTCGTCCGCCCGCGTCCATTCCTTCGACGCTCGCCTGGCGGATGACTTTGACGTGCAAATCGTCTATTACGCGCACCTGGCACGAAAGGCGCGTGTGATCGCCCAAATCTGTTTTTGATGCGAGGATCATTTTCTCGGCATCGCCGATTTCGCCCGGATCACCCATTAAGATTTCCACCCGGCACGTCGTGCATTTCGCGTTGCCGCCGCAGCGGTGCAGAATGTCAACACCGTTGTCTTCCAAAGCCAATACGAGTTTTCCGTTCTGCGGCGCGTCAAAAGAAACGGTTCCCTGCGCGGCTTCCGCCGTGATTCTGAATGTCGTCAATAATTCGTTATCCGCCATAAAATTATTTGTTGAACTTATGTTTCGTCCTAAAATTGGTTGTAAAACAATAGATTTGAATGTGGCATAAACGCCGTGAAAAGACAAGTTTTAGAGATTTTCGTTAATCGAAAGTTTCGTCTACCCAAGCGGGAAAACTGCTTTGCTCTCACTCGGCGGCGCGTCGCCCGGATACAAAACTCTTTCCAGAAATAATCCCGAAGGCGGCGCGGTGTATTTGGCGGCGGCACTCGTTTGAAATTTCAAAAGACGGTTGAAATCGCTGACCGAAGCGTTGCCGCGTCCGACTTCGGCGAGGATGCCGACGATTCTTCTGACCATTTTCCATAAAAAATGGCTCGCGCCGATGCGGAAACAAATCAAATCGCCGTCGGTGAAAAGCTCGCTGCGTTCGACTTTGACGATGGTTGATTGCTTTTTCGTTTCGTCCAACTCACAAAACGAATAAAAATCGTGTTTGCCGACGAGCATTGCCGCCGCTTCCTGCATCGCGCCGACTTTCAAATCGTCCTTGATCCACCAGACCAAATTTTTGGCGAAAGCCGTGCGGCGCGTCGAGATTTGATAAAGGTAAAATCGCTGAACGGCATCGCGCCGCGCATCGAAACTTTCCGCCGTGTTCGACACTTTTTTGATGTTAATGTCGTGCGGCAAAAGATCGTTAAAGGCAAACTGAATTTGGCGCGGCGTAATGTTCGTTTGCAATTCCGAGACGCGCAAATGAGCGAATTGCTGGCGAGCGTGAACGCCCGCGTCGGTTCTGCCCGCGCCGCCGAGTTCGACTTTGCCGGAAAACAATTGGTAAGCCGCTTTCTGTAGCTCGCCCTGAATCGTGTTCGCGTTATGCTGAATCTGCCAGCCGCGATAGCGCGTTCCTTCGTATTCGATTTCGAGTTTCCAAGTGTGCATTGTTTTTTTAATGGTAAATGGTGAACGGTAAATGGTAAATGGCAGGATGAGTTTTTCGTGATCGGCGATGTTACGGAAATGCTTCTCGCCAAAAGCGGATTGAAGCTGTAAAATACGTGTGAATATGAAATTTGTAGAACGCCGCAAAGTCAGGCTGTCGAAACGCATCTCTTCCGTGGTCGGTTCGGAAACGCCGTTCCGCGATTTGGCGAGCAGCTTTTCGGTCGTCGCGCGGCGAGGTTTGGCGGAAGCGAACACTTTGACGGTCGAGAAAGTTAAAATTTATTTGGAAAGATTGCCGAAAAATCTCGAAGGCTTTCGCATCGTGCAGCTTTCCGACATTCACCATAGCCCGTTCACGCACCTTGATTTCATCAAACGCGCCGTCGAAATCAGCAATGAGTTAAAGCCCGATATGTTCGTTTTAACCGGCGATTTCGTTTCGCACGAACCGGAATATATCGCGCCGATGGCGAAAGTGATGGGCGAACTCAAATCGGAATTCGGCAGCTTCGCCTGCTTGGGCAATCACGATCATTGGACGGATGCGGAACAGGTTGCGAACCGTTTGCGCGAAGAAAATATTACGGTTTTAATTAACGACGGTTTTCGTTTTACGGCGCGGGACGCTTCGGTTTGGCTGTGCGGCGTGGACGATTATATGGCGGGAACGGTTGATTTACGCGCCGCTTTGCGCGGCTCTTTTCCAGACGAAATGAAATTATTGCTGGCGCATAACCCGAAAACTTTATACCGCGCCGCCCGCGCCGGAATCGATTTAATGTTAAGCGGTCACACGCACGGCGGGCAGGTGAAAATCCGTCCCGACGAAAAAAGAATTTTGCCGCGCCGCAAGTTTGCGAGCGGACTTTATCGCCGTAAAGAAACGCAGGTCTATATCACGCGCGGCATCGGCACGGTCGTTTTGCCGGTTCGGTTCGGCTGTCCGCCGGAAATCTCGCTCTTAGAATTGCGGAGTGCGGAACGCGGAATGCGGAATGTTTAAGAAATGCGGAGTGCAGAATGGAGATCGTGGAATGGTTGATGAGTGATGGCAACTTCGATGAGTAGCAACGATGAATTGAAGAATAGGACTAAGAAGTTTGCTTTGCGGGTTATTAAACTTGTTGAGAGTCTGCCGAATAAACCGACGGCGCGTGTTATCGGAAATCAGTTGCTGCGCTGCGGGACATCGGTCGCCGCCAACTATCGAGCGGCTTGCCGCGCCCGGTCGAAAGCCGATTTTATTTCTAAAATGGGAATTGTCGAGGAAGAAACCGACGAATCGAAATTCTGGATTGAAATGCTGATCGAAACCAATTTGGTCAAAGAAGTTTTAGTGGCGGATTTACTTGACGAAGCCAATCAGTTGACAAAAATCTTCGTCTCTTCAATCAACACAGCGCGTGGGGGAAAACGATAATTCCGCACTTCGCATTTCGCAATCCGCAATAAAAAAGATGAACAATATTCTGACCGTTCCGAATCTGCTCACCTTTCTGCGAATGGCTCTGGTTCCCGTGTTTGCCAGCCTGCTTTTTTACGGCTACTTCGGCTGGGCGTTATTCGTGTTTTTCTTCGCGGGAGTTTCGGACGGCGTGGACGGATTTGTCGCCCGACGCTTTAATCAGCAATCGGAACTCGGCACGATTCTCGACCCGATTGCCGATAAACTTTTGATGACGACCGCGTTCGTCATTCTCACTTTGCCGAACATTCTGCCCGCCGACAACAAACATTTTCCCGTCGCTTTTTGGGTTTCCGCCGCCGTCATCGGGCGCGATGTCTTGATCGTGACGGTCGCGCTCGCCATTTTTATAATGACGGACTTTCGCGGATTTAAGCCTTCAAATCTCGGTAAAGCCTCGACCGTCGTCCAGATTTGCGCCATCGGAATAATTCTATTCGCCGCCGTTTTCCCCGCGTTCAGCGGTTATTATCTGCCGACGATTTACTTTACGGTGACGTTTTTTGCCGTTGCCTCGGGCTTTCATTACATTTTCCACGTCGCCAAATTGATGAATCAGAAAAAGGAAAACGAAATTTAAGGTCGGGTTTATTGCGGAAAATTGAGTCGCCGCAATATATCCTGAAAGCGCGAATCGTCGCGCAGCGGGTCGTAACCCGGCTCGACTTTAATCTCGGTCAATTGAAAGTCGCGTTCGGCGTAGCCTTTTTCCAGTGAAGCGAATGCTTTTTCCCGGTCGCCGCGTGCGGCGTAAAGAATTGCCAGTTCAGTGGGCGAAACATATTTTTCAGTCGTGTTTAATTTACCGAGAATCGCCGCCGCTTCGCCGCTTCTGCCGGTCAGAGCGTAAAGCCGACCGAGATAAATTAACGCGCTCGTGGTTTCTTCCAATTTAATTGATGTTTGATACGAAAGAAGGGCTTCCGTATATTGCCCTTTGGCGGCGTAAGCATTGGCGAGACCTAAGTGGGCGAAGGGGTTTTCCGGTGCTGAATTAACGTGAATCTGCTTTTTGACGATGGCTTCGTCATATTGTCGGGCGTAATAGTAAATGCTGCCTTCGTTGCCGACTAATCCGGTTCGTAAAGGGTCGAGTTCCTGCGCCAGCTTGATTTCCCGCTGGGCTTCGTCGAATCTGCCCAACTGCGACAGATATTCCGCATAAAGAGTGTGCGCCGCCGCGAGATTCGGATTCAGTTCGATGGCTCGCTTGAAAGCCGTTTCCGCCTCTCTCCATTCAAATTCGTATTTTCTGATTCGCCCGATGTTGTAATATGCGTCGGCAATCGTTTCGTCCAAAGCCAGAGCTTTTTCCGCCGCCGCCCGCGCCGGCGGTACGCCTTCCTTCGGACTGATTGCGCCGATGTCCACGAGATTGCCGTAATTGATTGACAACTCGACGTAAGCCCGCGTGAAATTCGCGTCGAGCGCGATTGCCTGTTTTTGATATTCGATGGCTTTGCGGATATTTTCAGTTCCGTTTTTGCGGCGGAAAAAAACGCCGTTCAGATGAAATTGATAAGCCTGCGGGTTGTCGGTGATTTGCTTTGCCATTTGCCGCTCCTGTGCGCCCGACAGATTTAGCTGCAATTTTTCCGCCACGTCGTGCGCGATCTCATCCGGCACATTTAACGCGCCGGAAACTTGGCGATTGTAAATCTCTCCCCAGATGCGCGTATTATCGGCGGCGTTGATCAATTCGACGCTGATCTGCAAATCATCCACGCGCCGGACGACGCGCCCCGTCAGAATCGCCGCGACTCCGAGTTTCTTCGCCGCGTCCTGGATATCAATATTTTCGCCGCGAAATCGGAAGCTCGAAGTGCGGGCGATAACCTTCAACTGCGGCAGTCGGGAAAGATTGTTGATTAAATTTTCGCTCAAACCATCCGATAAATAATCATTGCTGCGGTCGTCGCCGACATTAACGAACGGCAGCACGGCAATCGAGTTAATCGGTTCTGAACGAAAATATGTCAAATATCCGATTGCCGCCAGCGCGACGACGAGAACCGCCAACGCGCCGAGCAAACCGAATTTATGATTTTTAACTTCTCCGGCGATATATTCCGCGCTCGAAGTCGTGTGGATGGTCTTTTCGGCGGCGGGCGAAAAGTCTTTAGCGGTCGCCGATGTTTCTAGAATCAGAGTTTTTGCATTGTCAGTATTCCGAGTATCAAAACCGCCCGCCGAGTTTGATAATCTGTCATCTGAAATCGAGTTTCCAAGTTTTTTTTCAAACTCCAGATTTTGCCGAACGTCCTTCAAATCAAACAGCAAATCTTTCGCCGTTTGATACCGCTCTTCACGGTCTTTTTTAAGAGTTTTGCCGATTATTCTTTCAATTTCACGCGGCAGTCCGGGCAGCAATTCGATGAGCGGCAAAGGTTCGCGGTAAAGAATCGCGCCGATCACATCTATCGAATTGTCGCCTTCAAAAGCTTGCCTGCCCGAAAGCATTTCATAAAGCAGCAGCCCGAAACTGAAAATATCACTGCGCGCGTCAACCGCTTTTCCGCGAGCCTGTTCGGGCGACATATACGCCGCCGTGCCGATGATCGTTCCCGGAGTCGTCGCGGCTTTGATGGTTATCGCCGCTTCTTCATCGGCGGCAATTTCTTTACGCTGCTCGGTCGGTTTGGCAATCCCGAAATCGAGAATTTTGACCCAACCGTCGGGACGAATCATCACGTTTTCCGGCTTGATGTCACGGTGAACAATTCCCGCCGTGTGCGCCGCGTGTAACGCCGAAGCGATTTGAATCGCCGTTTCGAGCGCGGACTGAAGCGGCATCGCGCCGCCTTTGGAATGTGCGCGGAGCGTTTCGCCTTCGATGTATTCGGCGGCGATGAAATGTTGATCTTCAACTTCGCCGATTTCGTAAATCGTGATGATGTTCGGATGATTGAGAGCCGAAGCCGACTTTGCTTCCTGCACGAAACGGCGCATTCGTTCAGCGTTTTGAGCGAAATTTTCGGGCAGAAACTTTAACGTGATTTTTCGGTCGAGCCGCGTATCTTCGGCGAGAAAAACTTTGCCCATTCCGCCTCTGCCCAAAAGTTGTTTGATTTTGTAATGACCGATTTCCCGGTTGATGAGGCTCGTCCGGTTTTCCTGTTCGGCAAACATTTCGGCGGCGAGCGATTCGGGCGGCGCGTCTATAAACTTGTCAAAAGTATTTTCAAAAGCGAGCAGCGACTCGACTTCGCGGCGCAGATTTTCATCCGCGCCGCACGATTCCTTAAAAAACGCTTCACGCTTGGCGAGCGGAATTTCCAGAGCCGCGTGATAGATTTCTTCAACTTGTTTCAGTGTTTCAGAATTCATTCAAAGAATTTAAAGTTGCGGGCGAGTAACTTCACGGTAAATGAACAGACGACTTTTCAAGCGGCGTTTGCCAATTCGCGCAGCAGCCACGTTCGCGCAAAACGCCAGTCACGCTTGACGGTTTCGGGCGACAGCTTTAAAACTTCGGCGATTTCTTCGACGTTCAAGCCGCCGAAAAACTTCATCTCGACGACGCGGCTTTTGCGTTCATCGAGCAGCGCAAGCTGTTTCAAAGCATCGTCGAGCGCGACGACTTCTTCCGAACGATTCTCCGACGCGACCAGATTATCCGCTAAAGTAATCTTCTCCGCCAAACCGCCGCGCTTTTTACTGTTTTTGGAACGCGCGTAATCAACCAGAATATGCCGCATCGCCTGTGCCGCCGCGCCGAAAAAATGGGCGCGGTTCTGCCAGTTCGGTTCTTCCTGTTTGGCAAGTTTCAGATAAGCCTCGTGAATCAGTTCAGTCGTCTGAAACGTGTGTCCCGAAGGCTGACGGCGCATATACCGCCGCGCCATCCGGCGCAATTCGTCATAAACCAGCGGCATCAACTGTTCAAGGGCAAACTCGTCGCCCTTGCTCCAATCAACCAGCAACTGCGTAATCTGTTCAGAAGCAACATTTAACATTCATTTTTTTCGAGTGGCATTTCACCGACGATTATAAAACACAAAACACAAATATGAAAATTTTGCGGGCAATGACCTTTTTCCACCGAGATTCTCGTTTAGATGGATAGAGAACAAAATTCTGCGTAAAACTTTCTCAAACGTAAATTCAAATTGTTCGACTTTAAATTTGAAATGGAGAAAAAGCTGTGGAATTTCAAACAACTTCTCAAGAAACGAGAACTTGAGTCGGTAACGAACGAGCAAAAACCAGGAGAAAAGAAAATGAAAAAAACGATATGTAATGTGTTGGCAGTTTTATTTGTGATCGGATTATTTTACTTTCCGGGAATTTCAACCGCCGAAGTTTCGGCGCAAGCCGCGCAGGATTTTGCGGTGGTCAATAAAACCGGCGCAGATATTCACGCGCTTTACGTCACGCCGCACAATGCAAAAGAATGGGGCGATGACATTCTCGGAGTTGATACGCTGCCTCAAAACGAGTCGGTAGATATAACCTTTTCCAGAAAAGAGCGTGCCAAACTTTGGGACTTGCGGATCGAAGATGCCAATGGCGCATTTATCGAATGGGAGAATTTCAATCTGCTGGAAATCACCACTGTCGTGCTTTACTACAAAAACGGCAAAGCAACGGCGGTTGTTGATGAGAAACTGGCTGATATCAGAGGAATTTGGCTTGGCTACTACGAAGACGGAACTATATCGGAATATGCTTGGAATATTGATCAGACAGGCTCGTCAACTATTATGATTCAAGATGCGAACGGCGGAAAAACCAAGTCAAAAGGCAGCATTAAAGGCAACAATATTTTGGCTCAGGATTTTGCCACGAAAAACGGCAGGTTGTCAGCAGACGGCAATAAAATCGTCTGGTCGGACGGCGTTGTTTGGGTCAGGTCAAACGACCTGATAGATGTCACCGGCACTTGGGTCGGTTATTACGACGACGGCACAAAATCGCCGTATGTTTGGTCAATTATTCAAACGGGAACTGTCATTTCTATCCAAGACACAAAAAACGGAAAAACCAAGTCCAGAGGACGATTTGAAGGCAACAAAGTCTTTGCTCTGGACTTTGCCACGCAAAACGGAAAACTGTCCGCAGACGGCAAAAAAATCGCCTGGTCGGACGGAGTTGTTTGGGTAAAAGAATAATCTAACGTCGCCGGTTGCGGAAACCGAATTCCGCACAAGTGATTAAACTAAATCAAAGAAAACAAAAATAAGGAGAAAATTATGAAAGGGTTAAGAAATTTGTTGGCAGTTTTATTTGTGTTCGGAGTGTTTTACTTTCCGGCAGCAACGACGACGGAAGTTTCGGCGCAGGCGGCGCAGGATTTTACGCTGGTCAATAAAACCGGCGTGGAGATTTACGCGCTTTACGTGACACCGCACAACGCCGACGACTGGGGCGATGATGTTCTCGGCATTGATACGCTTGAGGCGAATAGAGCGACGGACATCGTTTTTTCGCGCCGGGAAAAAGCCAAACTCTGGGACTTGCGGGTCGAGGACGAAGACGGCGAATTTATCGAATGGGAAAATTTGAATCTACTGGAAATTTCCAAAGTGACGCTTTATTACAATAAGGGCAAAGCGACGGCGGTTGTCGAGTAACGACGGTTGATTCTAACGTCAAACGATTTTCAAAAAACGAATTTTTAACACGGCGGAAATAACAAAACTTTTCGCCGTTCAATTTACAGGAGATAACAATATGGTAAAAAGATTTTTCGCAATAATCACGATTTCAGCGTTCGGATTGGGAATGCTCGGATGCAGCGGCAGTATCGGATATACGCCCGCTGACAATGCAAACGCGGCAAAGCCCGCCAATACAACCGTCGCCGCCAACACGAACTCCAAACCGGCTTCCAATTCAACTTCAACCAAAAAGGACGACAAACCGAAAGAGGCTTTGAAGGACGAGAAGAAACCCACCGAAGGGACGGCGAAAACGGCGAGCAAGAAAAATCCCGTTCCCGAAAGTTGGATTTATATTTATGATGAAAATAAAGGCTACGGCTTTTACGTTCCCGAAGGCACGACCGGCGGTTCTGAAACAGCAGACGGCGTTGATACTTTCGTCGCCTCTACGCCCGCTCCATCGGAAATCGGCATTGTCGTCATCTCTTTCAAAGATAAAGCAATGACCAAAGAAAATTTGCTCGATGTGGCGGTGAAATTTCTTGAGGAAATGGGCGAAACCGTCAAGCCGGGAAATTTGACCGCCGAGAGCGAAGAGTATGCCGTTGCCGAAGCGACCACTACCTCGAGGGACGGCACGAAAGGAAAAGCCAAAATTCTGGTCGGCACGGACGTGACAGACAATTATGTAATGCTGCTCGGCACGGACGAATCGAAATATGCGGCGAACGAAAAAATTATTGACGAAATCTGGGGCAGTTTTGAGATGTGGAGCGGCAGTGCCGGCAATAACTAAATTCCAAAAATTGAACGCTTTCCGGCGGTTAGAAAATTTTTGTAAAATGAGCAAAAGCGTAAGTCTCTAGAGACTTACGCTTTTGCTTTTGAACAGCACCAAAAACAAACTTGACAACAATGCACTCAGATATTATACTTGCTTTCGGCTCAGGAAAAATTAAAGTTTTTGCTAAACTGAAAGCGATCTAATTTACAATTTGGAGATTTAAGAGATGAGTAAAATTATAGGAATTGATTTGGGAACGACGAATTCGGTCGTCGCTGTGATGGAAGGCGGCGAGCCGGTCGTGATTACAAATTCGGAAGGCGGGCGGACGACTCCTTCGGTCGTTGCGTTCACTAAAGACGGAAACCGGCTGGTCGGGCAGGTTGCCAAACGGCAATCGGTGACGAACCCGGAAAACACATTATATTCCATCAAACGATTTATGGGTCGTCGCTTTGAAGAAGTGAGCGGTGAAATCAAGCAGGTTCCGTATAAAGTGGAGAAAGTCGGCAACGGCGACGTGCGAATTAACGCCGACGGCAAACATTACAGCCCGCCGGAAATCGCGGCGATGATTTTGCAGAAGCTAAAACAATCCGCCGAAGATTATCTCGGACAAAAAGTAACTCAGGCGGTGATTACCGTTCCCGCGTATTTCAACGACGCGCAGCGGCAGGCGACCAAAGACGCGGGCAAAATCGCCGGTCTCGAAGTGATGCGAATCGTCAACGAACCGACGGCAGCCGCGTTAGCTTACGGTTTGGATAAAAAGAAAGAAGAAACGATTGCCGTGTTCGATTTCGGCGGCGGAACTTTCGATATTTCCGTTCTGGAAGTCGGCGAGGGCGTGGTCGAAGTTAAATCAACGAACGGCGACACGCATCTCGGCGGCGACGACGTTGACGAAGAATTAATTAAATGGATTATTGACGAATTCAAAAAAGACCAGGGCATTGATTTGACCAACGACAAGATGGCTTTGCAGCGTCTGAAAGAATCGGCGGAAAAAGCGAAAGTCGAATTATCAAGCGCGATGGAAACCGAAATTAACTTGCCGTTTATCACGGCGGATGCTTCGGGTCCGAAACATTTGGTAATGAAACTGACGCGCTCGAAATTTGAGCAGTTGGTCGAGCCGATTTTGAAAAAACTGATGCCGCCGGTCGAACAGGCGATTAAAGATGCCGGACTCGAACCGAAGAATATTGACGAAATTGTGCTGGTCGGCGGTTCGACGCGCATTCCGAAAGTGCAGGAAATGGTTAAAGCATTCTTCGGGAAAGAGCCGAACAAATCGGTCAATCCTGATGAAGTTGTGGCAATCGGCGCAGCGGTTCAAGCGGCGGTTTTGGGCGGCGAAAAAACCGACATTCTGCTGCTCGATGTCACGCCTCTGAGTCTCGGCATCGAAACTCTCGGCGGCGTGATGACGCAGATGATTACGCGCAACACGACGATTCCGACTAGGAAATCGGAAATCTTCTCGACCGCTTCGGACAATCAAACGTCGGTCGAAGTTCACGTTATGCAGGGCGAACGTCCGATGGCGGGCGATAACAAAACCCTTGGCAAATTTCATCTCGTCGGTATTCCGCCCGCACCGCGCGGCGTTCCGCAGGTCGAAGTAACATTCGACATTGACGCGAACGGCATCGTGAATGTTTCGGCGAAAGATGTCGGCACGGGACGCGAGCAGAAAATCACGATTACGGCTTCGTCAGGTTTGTCGAAGGAAGAAATTGACAAAATGATGAAAGATGCTGAATCGCACGCGGGCGAAGACGAGAAAAAGAAAGGCGAAATCGAAGCGAGAAACCGTCTTGACGGACTCGTTTATTCAGTTGAAAAAACCTTCAGCGAAAACAAAGACAAACTTGATCAGGCGGCGGCGGGCGAACTCGAAACCGCCATCTCCGAATCGAAAACGGCTCTCGCCGGAACGGATGCCGATGCGATGAACAGCGCGTTCGAGCGTCTGCAAACGGCTTCGCACAAACTCGCCGAAGTTATCTATAATCAAGCGAGCGCGGACACCGGCAGCACAGCGACGACCGAAGAACAAGCATCTTCGGCAAGCGCGGGCGGCGACACGACCTCTTCGACTTCGGGCAGCGGTGACGACAACGTGATTGATGCCGAATATGTTGATGTTGACGAAGAGAAAAAATAAACGATAAAAGCTAAAGAAAACGCTTTTGTCTTAATTGAAAATCAGCCGTTGGATTGTAATTCGTTGCAGGCAACGGCTGATTTTGCGATACTTCAAAACCTATGCAGGTTATAGAAATTGAAGAAAGTTTAATCGCGGAAATTGACGGCTTAGCGAAGTCGCTGAAAATCAATTCGGGCGAAAATTTTAGCGATACTTTGCGAGAAGTCATCAGAAAACTAAAATTCGCCCAAATGGAGAAACGAACCATCGAAGCCTACGAAAAGTTTCCGCAACAGCCTGAAGAATACGAAATCTGGCAGGACGAACAGGTCTGGGAGGACGAATGATTCAAGGCGATGTTTGTTATTACACATTCAAAGCACCCGACAAACGCCGTCCTGCTTTGATTCTGACTCGAACGAACTTGATTCCCAAAGTCAATGCTGTCACTGTTGCGCCGATTACGACGACTTTTCGTGATGCGGACACGCACGTCGCGCTGGATGCAAACGACGGAATGAAGGAAGAATGCGTAGTTGATTTGGCTTCGATTCAAACCGTTGCCAAAGAAAAAATCGGCTCGATTATCACGCATCTTTCGCCGGAGAGAATGAAAGAAGTAAAGTTGGCAATCGAATTCACCTTAGGGCTGGAACTGATTTAAGTTATGCGAATACCCATTGAATTTGATGACGAAACCGTTGTTTTGATTGATGAAATCGCCAAAATTTCAAGACTTTCCCGCACCGAAGTAGTTGAAAATATTTTGCGGGAAGCCATCGTAAAAGACCGAAAACTTATAGAAAACCAGCGACTGAAAGAAGAAAATTTAAAGTCTGAAAATTAGCTGACTACCGACAATGGCGAAAAAAGATTATTACCAAATTCTCGGCGTAAAAAAAGACGCGAAGGCGGACGAAATTAAAAAATCGTATCGCAAATTGGCGCGGAAATTTCACCCGGACGTGAATCCGAACGACAAAGCCGCCGAGGAAAAATTCAAGGAAATTCAGGAAGCCTACGACGTTTTATCC
>JAJAZE010000181.1 GCA_026785925.1 Pyrinomonadaceae bacterium | reverse complement strand
GTTGAATCCGACGCTGGCGATTCTGGACGAAACTGATTCGGGTTTGGATATTGACGCGCTCCGTATCGTCGCCGAAGGTGTTAACAAACTGCGAAGCGCGGACAACGCGATTATTCTGGTCACGCATTACCAAAGGCTTTTAAATTACATTATCCCTGATTTCGTTCACGTTCTCGCCGATGGCAGAGTCGTCAAAGAAGGCGGCAAGGAATTAGCACTCGAACTTGAAGAAAAAGGTTACGATTGGGTGAAATCGGCAAATGCCAAGTAAATAAATGACGCAAACAGTGAAAGAAACAATTTATAACTACGAATTTCGACGCAGTTTGGAAAGCGCAAATCAGCCGATTTGGTTGAAGAATTTGCGCGAAAAGAGTTTTCGGTATTTTACGGAAAACGGGTTTCCGGTGGTGCAGAGTGAGGAATGGAAATATACGAATATCGCGCCGATGGCGAAGGAGAATTTTTTGCTGGCGGAGTTGTCCGAAACGGCGGCGGACGAGATTAGAGCGAAGAATCTGGAAGTGGAAATTGATGCCGCGCCCGCCGCGTCGAAAACGGCGGCTTTCGTGTTCGATGAATCGAAACGGAGCGTTTTGATTTTCAACAACGGCGTTTTCGATAAGGGCGCGTCGAAGTTGGACGATCTGCAAAGCGCGGAGGTTTTGAGTTTTTCCGAAGCTGCCGCCGACCAACGATACGCCGAAATTTTCAAAACCCGACTCGGAAGTTTGGTTGATTCGGAAAAAAACGGTTTCACCGCGTTGAATACTGCTTTCATCGGCGACGGCGTTTTTATTTATTTGCCGAAAAACGCGAAGATTAACCAGCCCGTGCAGCTTTTGTTTTTGACGGACGAAGGCAAAGTTTCGTTTCCGCGCGTTTTAATCGTGGCGGAAAGTTTTGCGGAAGCGACGATTATCGAAACCTACAACCGCAGCGGCGAAACGAAATATCTGACGAACGCGGTGGTCGAAATTTCGGTGGCGGACGAAGCAAAAATCAAACATTTCCGCGTTCAGCGCGAATCACATTCGGCGTTTCATATCTCGACGACGGCGGCGGAAGTCGGGCGCGGTTCGGTTTATGATACGACGGCGATCAATTTAGGAGCAAAACTTTCGCGGCACGATGTTTCGTTAAAATTTAACGCTGAAGGCGGAGAAGCGTTTGTTGACGGGCTTTATTTTCTCGGCGAAAGTCAGCACCACGACACGCATTCGATTATCAGTCACAACGTGCCGAACTGCACTTCGCATCAAACTTACAAAGGGATTTTGAACGATAAATCACGCGGTGTGTTCAACGGCAAAGTCTTCGTCGCCGTCG
This sequence comes from Pyrinomonadaceae bacterium, assembly GCA_026785925.1. GTDB lineage: Bacteria > Acidobacteriota > Blastocatellia > Pyrinomonadales > Pyrinomonadaceae. Next base: position 5,552 of record JAJAZE010000181.1, on the reverse strand, counting down.
GCGCATCGGGGACGGACGGTTATCAGTCGAATAAGAACCTGTTGCTTTCAAATGAAGCGCGGGTTGACACGAAACCGCAGTTGGAGATTTTCAATGACGACGTAAAATGCTCGCACGGCGCAACCGTCGGACAGTTGGAAGAGGAAGAACTGTTTTATCTGCTGAGTCGCGGTTTGAACGAAACTCTGGCGCGAAATCTTCTAACTTACGGATTTGCCGAGGAAATCGTTAATAAAATCGGGATCGAATCTATTAAAAAGCAGTTGGACGAAGCGGTTTTGAATCGGTTGAATACGAGTTTGGAAGCGTAATTTGAGGCAAAAATTATGAGCGAAATCTTAACAATAGAAGAAATCGAAAAAAAATTCGATGGCGAATGGGTTTTGATTGAAGACGTTGAAACCGATGAAAGGCTTGAAGTCGTGCGCGGCAAAGTTACTTATCACGGCAATGACAAAAACGAACTGCACCGCCGCTCGATGAAATCAAAAACAAAGCGTTTCGCTTCGCTGTTTATAGGCAGACCCGATCCGAAAATGGAATTTTTGTTGAGAGTTGAAAACGACTAAATTCTATGAAGTTCTTTTTCAAATCCGATTACGGTTTGATTTATGTGCGCGTTGGGGTTTCACACGGCGGTAAAGAAGCGGTTTTGAATCTCGCGCTCGACACGGGCGCGAGCGCGACGATAATTTCTGCCAGAAGATTAGCTGAAATCGACTGTGATTTGACCAAACCTGAGGACGAGATTTACATCACGACCGGAAGCGGATTGATATTCGTTCCCAAGATTATGGTTGGAAAACTAACGTCACTGGGGAAAACAAAAACAAACCTGGTCGTTATCGCGCACGATTTGCCGCCGACCGCGAGCGTTGACGGCGTTTTAGGTTTGGACTTTTTGCGCGAAAATGTTTTGACGGTTGATTTTGTGAAAGGTGAAATCGAGTTGAGGTAAGTTGATTTTGATTTATTCCAACCAAATTGTTAGATGAATATGCCTGTAATTTCAATGTTTTACGGCGTAATTGTGATGATGTATTACTTTGATAATCGTCGTCATCATCTTCCGCATATTCACGTTCAGTTCGGCGATGACGAAGCGGTTGTTTCGATTCCTGACGGTGAAGTTATCGAAGGTTCGATTCGCGCCAACAAATTGAAATTGGTGCAGGCGTGGATTGAGATTCATCAGGATGATTTAATGGCTGATTGGCAGTTGGCAATCAACGGACAGCCGGTTTTTAAGATCGAACCTCTGAGGTAGAAGTTATGATTAAAGTTGTCGAAGCCGTAGCAAACGAAGATTTTTCGCTGAATCTGAAGTTCAATGACGGCAGCGTCAAGCGTTTTGACGCAAAGCCTTATCTCGATTACGAAGTTTTCAAACCGTTGAAAAACACCGATTATTTCAAGCGTATCAAAATCGCATTCGGCACGGTGCAATGGGCTGATGAACAGGATATTAGTCCTGACACTTTGTATTTGGAAGGAAAAGACGTTGTGGGTTTGGAAGTATAGAGGTTTTATGACAGCAGTAAAAGAAATGAGCAATTGGGACGTTAATAAAATTCGTACGGATTTTTATTTCTAAAATTGAAAGGTGAAATTATGCAGACAGTTGAAAGAATAGAAACGGTTGTTAGTTTGCCGAGAGATTTGCTTGAGCAGGCGAATGATATAAACAAAAATGAGCAGATTTCCGATGTGATCGAAATGGCTTTGCGCGAATTCGTTAAGAGAAAAACGCGGGCTGAACGCGATAAACGCGAACTCGAACTTATCAATGCGAACGCCGATAAATTGAACGAAGAAGCGTTAGACGTTCTCGAATATCAACAGGTGAATTGGTGAAGCGAGGCGATCTTTACAGGATTTATAAACCGACTTCGCGCGATCCGAAACGGTTTCGCGTGTTTGTCGTCGTCAGCCGACAGGTTTTGATTGATTCGGGATTTTCGAGCGTAATTTGCGCTCCTGTTTATTCAAATTGCGGCGAGTTGGAAACACAGGTCGAAGTCGGCGTTGATGAAGGTCTGAAACACGAAAGTTGTATCTACTGCGATGATTTGGTTAGTTTTCCAAAATCAATTCTGACGGATTATATCGGAAGTTTATCGCAGGAAAAGTTAAAGGAATTGAACAAGGCATTAAAAATCGCTTTGGAAATTGAGGATTAAAAATGACAGCAGTAAAAGAAATGAGCAGTTTTGACGTTAATAAAATTCGTGCGGATTTTCCGGTTTTATCGCAGACGGTGAACGGGAAACCGCTTCGTTATTTGGATAACGCGGCTTCGTCGCAAGTGCCGCAAACGGTAATTGATCGCGGCGCGAAGTATTTGGAAGAAGAGCATTCAAATATCCATCGCGGCGTTCATTATTTGAGTCAACACGCAACGACCGAATATGAATCGGCGCGGGAAAAGGTTAAAAGGTTTATCAATGCCAAAGAAGCGAAGGAGTGTATTTTCGTGCGCGGCTGCACCGAAGGCGTAAATCTCGTGGCGTATTCTTACGGGCGCAAGTTCGTCAACGAAGGCGACGAAATCATTATTTCGTATATGGAACACCACGCCAACATTATTCCGTGGCAGATTTTGGCGGAAGAAAAGGGCGCGAGGCTGCGCGTGATTCCGATGAACGAGCGCGGCGAATTAATTATCGAAGAATACGAAAATATGCTGAACGAACGCACAAAGATCGTCAGCGTTTCGCACGTTTCCAACTCTTTGGGAACGATCAATCCGGTCAAGGAAATGATTGCGACGGCGCACAAATTCGGTGTGCCTTTTTTTCTCGACGCGGCGCAGTCGGTTCCGCATTTTCCGGTTGATGTGCAGGATTTGGACTGCGATTTTATGACGTTTTCCGGTCACAAAATGTATGCGCCGACCGGCAGCGGAATTCTTTACGGCAAGCGCGAATTTTTGGACAAAATGCCGCCGTATCAAACCGGAGGCGGAATGATCCGCACGGTCAGTTTCGAGAAAACGACTTACGCGTCGATTCCCGATAAGTTTGAAGCCGGAACGCCCGCGATTGCCGCGAACATTGGACTCGGCGCGGCGATTGACTATTTGAACTCGATTGATTTTGAAGCGGCGGCGCGTTACGAACACGAACTGCTTGAATACGCGACCGAAAAACTCTCGGCAATCGAAGGCGTTCGCATCGTCGGCACGGCGAAAGAAAAAGCGTCGGTTTTGTCGTTCACCATCGAGAATGTTCACCCGCACGACATCGGCACGATTCTCGACCAATCGGGCATTGCGATTCGCGCCGGACATCACTGCGCCCAACCCGTGATGCAGTTTTTCGACGTTCCCGCGACGGCTCGCGCTTCGTTCGCTTTTTACAACACGCGCGAGGAAGTTGACGTTTTGGCGGACGCGGTGCAAAAGGTGATTGAGGTTTTTGCTTAAGAAAAATGATTTGAAAAATAATTTGTTTGAAGATGGTTTCTATGAAAAATAAAAAACACTTGCAAACTACTTTGATATTAAATCTTATATTTTTTATAAGTTGTTTTTCGCCTGCTTATATTTATGCTCAGAAAACTGTCAATAAAAAACTAACGCCGCGCGAAATTGCTCAACAAACACTTCCTTCTACCGTTTTGCTTGTTATGAGTAATAGCAACACAGAAGAAGCAAAATCCGGTAGTGGGTTTTTTATTGCCGAAGATGTCGTTGTAACTAATTTTCATGTAGTTGAGGAAACAACAGAAGGTTACGCAAAAATTTATGGTCAAGACAAAATATACGAGATTTTAGGCATAATCGGAGTAGACGAGAAAAACGATTTGGTATTACTCAAAATAAAGGGAATCAAAGGAAAACCGCTAAAGCTAAATACTGATGATTTAACAGCAGTTGGAGATGAAGTTTTTGCAGTTGGTAATCCAAAAGGATTAGAAGGAACTTTTTCGCAAGGTATTGTCAGTAGCATCAGAAAAACAGACAAGAATAATTTATTACAAATAACCGCTTCTATATCTGCGGGCAGTAGCGGCGGCGCAATTCTTAATAACAAAGGAGAGGTTATAGGGGTTGCTGTTGGAGCTATTGAAAGCGGACAATCTCTAAACTTTGCAATCCCTGTTTCTTTATTGAGAGTGATGATTGATAGACAAAATCCTCTTACATCACTGGCAAGCATAGTTTCCAAATCAAAAACAATTCCTTCTATAGTTGATTGTAATCAACTATCTTTTGACTTAAATGAAGGTACTATTTCTGGAGTGAAAATCACAGCAAGTATTGATGAAATTAAAACTCGTATTCCGTGCTTCACTGGCTTTACTCCTGAAGGAGAACTTTGGCTCAATCGAGGAGGAGGCGTTTTTTTCGGTGATCACGATTTGTACTTTTATACAAAAATTGACTTAATCGAAATTCGCTCGTATTTCAAAGGAATAATTTTACCGAAAAATGTTTTAGGAGTTGGAGGAACAGACTTAATCAAGATTTATGGTTCGCCTGACCGAATCAAAACGGCAAAAAATCAACTTGGCGAACCTGCTATTTATTTCCTTTACAAAAAGAAATTTGGAACTTTAGGATTTGAATTTAATAATGAAATTTGTTCTGAAATTTTTGTTTCTGTAAAAGATGTCAATGAACAATAATAACTATTTCAATTAAGTTAAGAATGAAAAGCCATTAAACGATTAACATATAAAAATATGCAGCAAACTCCGATTCAAGTTGGCGAATACAGTTTTACGATTTTGATTGAGCCGAACGAGCCTGACGGTTATCTGGTAACTTGTCCAGCTTTGCCCGGACTCGTGACCGAAGGCGACACGCTCGACGAAGCATACGCGATGGCGCAGGACGCGATTGGCGGCTATCTGGAAAGTTTGATAGCGCACGGCGAACCGATTCCGCGAGACAAAATCGCAACGCCCGTGCGTGTGAGAATCGAGAATTAAAAAATTGCTCTGAGATTAGAAATGGAAAAAGTTAATCTAGCTGAAAAATTCGCTTTGATAAATGAGCATTGGCGACCGAAAGTGGTCGGCGAACTTAACGGGCAGGAAGTGAAGCTCGTTAAGTTCGCCGGCGCGTTTCCGTGGCATCATCACGAAACGGAAGACGAAATGTTTCTGGCTTTGAAAGGAAATTTTCGCATCGAATTTCGTGATAAAAGCGTCGAATTAAATGAAGGCGAATTTGTGATTGTGCCGCGCGGCGTTGAGCATCGTCCGATTGCCGAAACGGAAGTCGAGGTTTTGTTATTTGAGCCGAAAAATGTTTTGAATACGGGAAATGTTGAGGACGAAAATTTTACCGCGCCGATTGGCGACAAAATATAAGGTTTTTAATATGAAGCAGTTAATCATTTTTCTTATTGTAGTGACGTTCTGCGGACAAATTGCCGCCGCGCAAAACAAAACAAAATTAAAAAATAAACAAAGAAAATCGCCTGTCGTCACAAAAGCTGCCGCTGACTTTTCCGCGTGTTTGCCCGAAGGAATTACATCGGAAACAGTTGTTTCCGCAGAGAATTTGGGTTTTGATAAGGTCAAGCAAACATTCCGAATTGCCT
>JAJAZE010000180.1 GCA_026785925.1 Pyrinomonadaceae bacterium | reverse complement strand
CGCGGAACTCGCGGAAAATTGGGAAGATTTGCAAAATGGCAGAGGTTTTCAGAAGATTCCCCCGCTGACATAAGGAGGAAAAATGAAAGATTTGATTTTAGTAACAGCAGCCCGATATTTGTATGATTACACGCTCGAACTGACATTCAACGACGGATTGAAAGCGGAAATTGATTTTGGCGGCTGGATAAACAAATATCCTTTTTTTAAACCGCTAAAGGACGTTGATTACTTCAAAAACTTCTCGCTCGACGGCTGGACGGTCGTCTGGGAAAACGGCGCGGACATTGCGCCCGAAACCCTGCATCAAATCGCTCGCCAAAATCAGCAATTGAGAGCCGCTTAATTTGTTTGGATTGCTGATTTCGCAGATGATTGTCGAGAATATGACTTTGGTGAGCGCGGATGCGAGTTTTGCCAAGTATCAAGTGAATTTGTTGTGGTAAAATTTTCGCATCAATAATTGCGAGAAACCTTTATGCCTGATGCTACTTCAATAATTGCAACACTAGCAGCGATTAAACATTCAATAGATGTTGTAAAAGCTGTAAAAGATGCTGATTATGACCTTGATAAATCAATCCTTAAAGAAAAAATTGCTGTATTAGTTGATTCATTGCTTGAAGCCAAAATTCAAGCAGGCGAAACTTTAGATATACTTGAAAAGAAAGATAAAAAGATTGCTGAACTTGAGAACATCCTTGAATTCAAATCGAAACTGATGCGTCATCAGGGCAAGTATTATGAGTTTGATGAAAATGGAAATCCTAAAGGCGATCCTTTTTGTTCAATGTGTTGGGATGACGAACACAAAGCTATATTTTTGAATCATATTCGTGATAATTCCTTTATGTGTCCTAAATGTAAAAATATCTATGGAAGAACTATTTACAAAAGCGGTAGTTATTAATTATTGAAATTCAGCTCGTTAGCCGCCGATAGATATTCGGCATTCGCTCCGGCAAACTCAAAACATCGTCAATAATCGTATAGCCGACATCGCCGTATAAATCCTTTAATTCAAACTCCGATTCGCGGTCAACCGTGATGCAGAACGGCGTGATGCCGCTGGTTTTGGCTTCGGTTAAGGCTTCGCGCACGTCTTCGCGGGCGTAGCGCGCGTCGCCGTAATCGTGGTCGTAAGGTCTGCCGTCGGTTAGAATTATTAAGAGTTTGGTGCGCGAATCCTGGCGCAGAAGTTTCGCCGCCGCGTGGCGAATTGCCGCGCCCAAACGAGTATTGTTTTGAAAGGTGATGCCGCCGATGCGCTTTTCGATTTCGTCCGAATACTTTTCGTCGAAATCTTTGACGACGTAGAATTTGACGTTGCGTCGTCCTTCGCTGGTGAAACCGTTGATTGAATAAACGTCGCCGACGGCTTCTAATGCTTCGCTCATCAGCACCAAGCCTTCTTTTTCGATTTCGATAATTCGTCTTCCCGGATGCGTGTAAGGCTGGAGCGGATTGCGCGTGATTGTCCGCGCCGTCGAAGATGATTGGTCGAGCAGCAGGGAAACGGCGACATCGCGCTGTTTTCGCAGACGCTTCGTGTAAATCCGTTCGGACGGCTGACCGTCGGCGCGTTTGTCCACGACGTATTCGACGAGCGCGTTTAAATCGTAATCTTCGCCGTCCAATTCGCGGTTGATTTTCGTTAAATTCTCCGGCTTCATCAATTGAAATTGGTGACGAATCGAAGAAATCACGCCGCGATACCGCGAACGCGCCAGTTCGACGAAATTTCGGTCGCCCTGCCGAACTTTTTTCTCGATGACGCGGCACCAATCCGTTCGGAAATCCGACAAATCCTTGTCCCATTCGTCGTAGGCAAAAGCCGTGTCGCCCAATTCCAGCGGCTGTTCGGGCATTTCGTTGTGCGTCCACGCTTCTGCGCCCTGCAAATCTTCGGGTTCGCCTTCGTCGTTGTCGCTGTTCCAGGCGTTGAATAAATCACGCGCATCCTGATTTTTTTTCGGCTTCTGCTCGCGTTTGACCTGCGATTCTAAAACGGATTCCGCCGAATTTTTGTCTTCATACGAGTATTCGCGGTCATCTTCCTGGTTGTTTTCTTCGGCTTCCGATTGCGCCTGCTGATCCGCCGTGATGTTTTGGAAAAGACTGTAGACGCGGCTCGTCGCCATCACCGAATCGGCGACGGTCGCGTTTTCGATGACGAGATATTTTTCAATCACCGTTTCGATTTCCGAGACAATCTGCCCGTAGAATTTCCGGGCATCGTCGGTTGCGCCGCCGCACAAAGTTATTTGAAACAGTAATTCGGACGGGACTTGATAAATCGGCAAATCGAAAATGAACGGACGTTTTTCGCGCAAAAATTTCTGCATCAAATCCAAATCCTTTCGCAAACCGCGATAAGTTTGGCG
>JAJAZE010000179.1 GCA_026785925.1 Pyrinomonadaceae bacterium | reverse complement strand
ATGAAAAATGTTTTCCAAATTGAAAATGTTGAAGAAGCATTAAAAATTGCCGAAGAAATTTCCGGCAAAGAAAATTTGATTTGCGTCACCGGTTCGCTTTATCTGGTTGGCGAAGCACAGAACATATTGAATAATAAAGCAGAAAAATTAAAATAAAATTATGCAGAAATTAGTTTTAATCAGACACGGCGAAAGCGAATGGAACAAAGAAAATCGGTTCACGGGTTGGAAAGACGTTGATCTTTCGGAAAAAGGACGCGCCGAAGCGAAAGCCGCCGGGCAGCTTTTGAAAGCCGAAGGTTACACTTTCGACGAGGCTTACACGTCGGTTTTAAAACGCGCCATCCGAACGCTCTGGATTGTGCTGGACGAGATGGATTTGATGTGGCTCCCGGAAACGAAATCGTGGCTGTTGAACGAGCGGCATTACGGCGGTTTGCAGGGTTTGAACAAAGCCGAAACCGCCGCGCAGTTCGGCGACGAGCAGGTTTTGATCTGGCGGAGAAGTTACGACGTGCTGCCGACGCTTTTGGAGGAAACCGACGAAAGGTATTTGGGAAAAGACGTGCGTTACGCGAACATCGAAGCCGGAAAATTTCCACCCGCCGAAGCCTTGAAACAAACCGTCGAGCGCGTCGTTCCGTATTTTGAAACGGAAATTATGCCGAAGGTAAAAGCGGGAAAAAAATTGATTGTCGCCGCCCACGGCAATTCGCTCCGTGCGCTCGTGAAATATCTGAATGCCGTTTCCGACGAAGATATTGTCCAATACAACATCCCGACCGGCATTCCGCTGGTGTTCGAGTTCGACGAAGCGATGAAGCCCGTGAAAAGCTATTATCTCGGCGATGACGCGGCGATTAAAGCCGCCCAGGAAGCCGTTGCCAAACAGGGCAAAGCCAAGTAGGAGAAAATTAGAAAAGCACACCTGCCGCTGATATTTAGCGGTTTAAAATTTTCAGTCGAAAAAAATCTCTGTGCTACTCTGTGAACGCCGTGGCTAACCCAACTCTGCAAAAAATCGTTTTCTACCTTTTAATTTTCGTTTGTCTGACACCATTCGTTTCACCGCCGATTGCGCTGTTATTAGGTTTGATTCTGGCTTCGACAATCGGCAATCCATACGCGCTGCAATCCGCTAAAATAACCAAAATTTTACTGCAAGCGTCGGTCGTTCTGCTCGGCTTCGGAATGAATCTGACCGCCGTCTATCGAGCGGGAAAAGACGGCGTTTTATTTACGGTGGCGACGATTTTCGGAACGCTCGTCGTCGGCTTTCTCGTCGGAAAACTACTGACAGTCGAAGATAAAATATCAAATTTGATTTCGTCGGGAACGGCGATTTGCGGCGGCAGCGCGATTGCGGCGGTCGCCCCGGCGATTGATGCCGACGGCGAGCAGATTTCCGTTTCGATGGGAACGGTTTTTATCTTAAACTCCGTCGCGCTGTTTGTTTTCCCCATTATCGGGCATTTTTTGAATCTGACGCAGAATCAATTCGGCGTGTGGGCGGCGATTGCCATTCACGATACGAGTTCGGTGGTCGGCGCGGCGCAAAGCTATGGCGCGGAAGCATTGGCGATTGCGACGACCGTCAAACTCGCCCGCGCTTTGTGGATTGCGCCGGTCGCGCTGCTTTTTTCGTTCGTCTATCGCTCGGACAAAGCGAAAATTGCGATTCCGTGGTTTATATTTTTGTTTCTGCTGGCGACCGTCATCCGAACTTATACGCCGCCGGAGTTTCCGACGAGTATTTATGATTCGCTGGTGATGCTGGCGAAAACCGGCTTGACCGTGACTTTATTTTTAATCGGCGCGACGCTTTCACGTGAAACTCTCAAAAAAGTCGGCATCAAACCGCTCGTGCAGGGCGTGATTTTGTGGATTTTGATTTCGGTAATTTCGCTCTGGGCTGTTTTGAATCTGCTGTAATTTTTGTTCGGGATAAGAAATGATTACCACTTGCTGACGAAAACCAGCTAAAAATTTAATCATTTGCGAAATCGTTTCGGATTTATTTCATATTTAAGGATTTTGTAGTTGATAATTCTTTCGGTCGTATCCAGCAGAATCGCCGCCTGAGCGCAGTTGCCGCCGGTCGTCTTCAGCGTGTCCTGAATCAAATCGCTCTCGAACGCGGCAACCGCCGAACTTAAAGTCAATTTTGTTACGGTGTCGGAAACCGCTGCCGTTTGCAGCGTCGGCGGAAGGTGATGACCGTGCAGGACGTTTTCGTCGCAGACGATGATCGCCCGTTCGATGGCGTTTTCGAGTTCGCGGACATTTCCCGGATAATGATAAGCCGTCAGCATATCAATCGCCGGAGTCGAGATGCGCCGCAAGTTTTTGCCGTGAACGCGCTCGTATTTACCCAGAAAATGTTCGGCGAGAAATAAAATATCCGATTTTCGTTCACGCAAAGGCGGCAGAAAAATCGTGAAAACATTCAGCCGGTAAAATAAATCTTCGCGGAAAACCGCTTTCGCTATTTCGTCTTCGAGATTTTTGTTGGTCGCCGTAATCAAACGGACATTGACCTTGATCGTCTCCGTCCCGCCGAGTCGTTCAAATTCTTTCTCCTGCAAAACGCGCAGTAACTTAATCTGCGTCGGCAGCGGCAAATCGCCGATTTCGTCGAGAAACAGCGTGCCGCCGTCCGCCATCTCGAAACGTCCTTTTTTGCGTTTGTCCGCGCCGGTGAACGCGCCTTTTTCATAGCCGAAAAGCTCCGATTCAACCAGCGTTTCCGGCAGCGCGGCGCAGTTTATTTTGATAAATGCCTGTTTGGAACGCAGCGAATTGTAATGAATCGCGTGGGCGATCATTTCTTTGCCCGTTCCCGATTCGCCGCGTAAAAGAACCGTCGCGTTCGACCGCGCGACCTGCGAAACCTGATTATAAACTCGCCGCATCGGACCGGAGTTCCCGATGATATGCGAGAAATCATATTTTTCCTTCAACTCCTGCCGGAGATGCGAATTTTCGTCCGATAATTTTTTACGCTCGGTGGAAACGGCGTTTTCAATTTTAAATGTTTGAGCGATGAGTGAAACGACAACCGACAAAAACAACTTCGCTTCTTTCAGATCCGAATTTTCACGATATAAAAACTCCGCCGCGAAAACTCCGAGTTTTTGATTTTCCAAAACGATTGGCAAAACGATTAAACTCGTTTCGGTCTCCGACATCGGCAAAAATTTCAGAGTGTTTTCAAGGCTCAAACGTGGAACGATAACAACTTTTCCTTTCTCAAAAACGGTTCTGAAAATAGTTTTCTCGACTTTATTTTCCAGTCGTCGAAAATCGGCGGCGTTCAAACCGTTGACGGCAACCGGATTTAACTTGTCGCTCGCCGTTTGGTAAATCAGCAGAAAGCTGCGCGAAACATCGAATCGTGCGGCGAGCGTTTCTAAAACGCTCGAAAAATTCGACTTCGGGATTTGCGAGTCGTTCAGGATTTGAATGATTGTCTGAATTGTTTCGAGTAAGTTTTTGCTCATTTTCTGTCAAATTTGAATTATATAGAAGTTACGCAGTTGGAAAATAAAGGCATATTTTAACAGGATGGACACGATGAACAGGATCAAAAAACAATTCGGCAAATCTTTTTTTATCCTGACCATCCTGACCATCCTGTAAATTTTTCTTTCAATTGCGTAACTTCTATTATAAAAAATTCTGACGATGCCGATGGAAAACAGAGAGGATTTCTTCAGAACTGCGTCTTCGGCGTTTTTCGGTTAAAATCAAGCGGTGCGCGAAAAAGTTTATTTTCAAGTTGGCGAAGATTCTCACAAAGAAAGGCTCGATGAGTTTTTGTTTGATAAATTTCATTCCTTGAGCAAAATGTATCTGCGCGAGGTTTTCAAAGCGGAAGACTGTGAAGTTAACGGTTACACGGCGAATTCGGGCGTGAAATTAAAGACGAATGATTTCGTCGAAATCGAAGTTGATCTAACGCGCGAAACGGCGATGAAGCCCGAAGCATTGCCGCTTGAAATTATCCACGAAGAAGCGGAATTTTTAATCGTCAATAAACCGCCGGAAATGCTCGTTCACCCGACGCACAAAGACAAAAACGGAACGCTTCTCAACGCGCTTTCCTATTATTTGAATAGCGAAACTTTGAAAGAGCGAAACGGCGGCGGCGAGGAGAATCAATCCAAAATCCAAAATCCGAAATCCAAAATTATCCGTCCCGGCTTGGTGCATCGTTTGGATAAAAAAACTTCCGGCTTACTGCTAATTGCCAAAACCGCCCGCGCTCATCGCGTTTTGTCCGACCATTTTCAGCGGAAATTAGTCGAGAAAAAATATCTGGCGTTAGTCGAAGGCATCGTCGAAAAAGACAGAGGCGAAATAATCGCTCCTATCGGACGTTACGAAGAGACAAAACACTGGAACATTAAGGAAAACGGCAAACACGCCGAAACGCATTTTCAGGTGAAGGAAAGATTTGCCGACACGACGCTGCTCGAATTACAGCCGATCACCGGCAGAACCAATCAACTGCGAATTCACTGCGAACACCTCGGACATCCGATTGTCGGCGACGAAAAACGCGGCGGACGTGAATTTTCGCGGCTTTCCCTGCACGCTTACCAACTCTCGTTTTATCATCCGACGAGTCACCAAAAACTCACCTTTGAAATTGATTTGCCGCCTGATTTTATCGTCGAATTGAAATAAAATTAAACTGAGTTCAAGATAAGAAAAAACAAGCAATGATAGCCGCAAAAAAGCACAAAATTCGCAAAAAAGAATTATAAAAAAATCTATTTTGTGTTTTTTGCGCCTTTTTGCGGCTATCATTGCTTGACCCGGACGCACGTTAAATTTAACTAAACTTTCACATCTGCCGTCGCCGTGTCGCCGTCAGTGTAAGCGTCGCGCAGATGAACCGGCTCTTTTTTACCTTTGCGAAGGCGCAGATTTAAAAATTCGACGAGAACTGAAAACGCCATCGCAAAATAAATGTAGCCTTTCGGAATATGCTGGTCGAAGCCTTCGGCAATCAAAGTTACGCCGATTAAAAGCAGAAACGACAGTGCCAGCATTTTGACCGTCGGATGTTTCTGGACAAATTCGCCGATTGGTTTGGCAAACGCCATCATAAATAAAATCGAGATGACGACCGCCGCGATCATAATCTCGATGCGGTCAACCATTCCGATTGCCGTAATCACCGAATCGAGCGAGAAAACGATGTCGAGAACGGCGATTTGCACGAGAACGCCGGCGAACGAAGCATAAACTTTGGTTGATTTGTGACCTTCTTCACCTTCCAAGGAGCCGTGAATTTCGTGCGTGCTTTTACCGATGAGAAACAATCCGCCGACGAGCAGAACCAAATCGCGCCCGGAAATTTCCTGACCGAAAACGGTGAATAGCGCAGCGGTCAAACCAATCACCCACGACAGCGAAAACAGCAGAATGACGCGCATTACCAACGCTAATCCAAGCCCGATATAACGGGCTTTGGCTTGCTGTTCCGGCGGCAGTTTGCCCGCCAGAATCGAGATAAAAACGATATTGTCAATGCCGAGAACGAGTTCTAAAACAGTTAGCGTCGCAAACGCAATCCAAACCGCCGGATCAGACAGCCACTCCATAAAATTTTTCCCGCCTTAATCGAAAATTTACATAAAACATTGTGAATTCTAACACACGGCGAATAAGTTTGAAAAAACAGGGAACGTGAGAAAATCAAACATTATTAACGGTTTTTGCCGCAAAAAACTTTATGCGGCGATTTGAAAATTGCGAAAGCGCGGCGCACAAATCTTTTTGGCAGCGCGTCCGTAACATTATTCGCCGCCAATTTATTTCTTTTCAATCACCGTCGCTTCGGCGCAAACGGGCGGCGATTTTACCATCAGCCAATCGGTCATCGCCGGCGGCGGTCAGCAGTTAATAGGCGGGAAATTTTCGCCCGACGGCACAGTCGAACAATCGCTGACCGGAAACGCCGTGACCGGCGCGACTTTTTCCGTGACCGGCGGCTTTTGGAATTCCACAGCCGTTTGAAACGACGCTCGAAAATGGTCTGAAACTCGTTATTTTTGAAGACCGAAAACTGCCGCTCGTCAGCTCTCGGCTGATTTTTCGCGAAAGGGAAGCGCGGACTTTGATAATCGTTGATCGCAAAGGTTCGGCGCAGGCGAACATCGTGCTGGCAAATCCGGCGTTCGAGCGCAAACACCCGGATTATTTTCGCGTTCTCATAATGAATCAAATCCTCGGCGCGGGCGCGTCTTCGCGGATTTTTATGAATCTGCGCGAAGAAAAAGGCTACACTTACGGCGCATATTCAAAACTCGATTTGCGAAGATTGGCAGGCGCGTTTGAAGCGACCGCCGAAGTGCGAACTTCCGTCACGGGCGATTCATTAAGCAGGTCAGCATATATTTTCCGGCATAATGCCGATGCAGAAACACGCACCAAGTAAGTGTGTTTTTGCGCCCTTAAGCAGGTCAGCATATATTTTCCGGCATAATGCCGATGCAGAAGCCCGCACGAAGTAAGTGTGTTTTTGCGCCCTTACTTCGTGCGGGCTTCTGCATTATGCTTGAAAACTTCTTCATACCTGCTTAAAGGAATTTTTCTACGAATTGAATCGAATCCGTGACGCGCAGGTCAGCGAAGAAGAACTGCGCGACGTGAAAAATTATCTGACCGGCGTTTTCCCGATTAGTGCCGAAACGCAGGAAGGTTTGACCGGATTTATCGTGCAGCAGCAAATTTATAATCTGCCCGACGATTATCTGCAAACTTACCGCGACGAAATCAATAAAATCACGATTGAAGATGTCGAAGCGGCGGCGAAGAAATATGTTCAACCCGAACAAATGGCAATCGTCATCGTCGGTGATGCCGAAGAAATTTTGCCGCAGGCGCGTGAATACGCCGACAATGTCGAGATTTTCGACACCGAAGGAATTTCGCAGGACATTGCAAATTATAAGAAAACTATGGAAGCAGCGACAATTGATTTAACGGGAAATTGGGATTTGACGATTGATTTTCAGGGACAGCAAATTCCGGTTTCATTGACTTTGGAACAAACCGACGGCACAATTTCGGGCAGACTCGAATCAATGCTCCGGTGAAGGCAAGATCGAAAACGGCAAAGTTTCCGGCAACGGATTTTCCGCCGTGGCGACAACCGAAATGCAGGGACAATCGCTCGAAATCGCAATCAACGGCACGCTCGAAAACGAAGAATTAAAAGGCTCGCTCTCCGCGCCGATGATTCCGATGCCGCTCGAATTCAGCGGAAAACGCAAAGGTTGATTTCGACGAAATTGAATCTCTAGAAAAATTTCTTGTCAAAACTTTCGCTTGATGACATAATTCCCTCAAAAAACGGCTTGTGAATTTTTAATGAATCAAAGCGAAAAGCTAAAAATTTTTCAAATCATCAGACGAAAATCATCAGACGGATTTCGTTTGATGATTTTTGTTTTTATTTTTTCCGGTTTTTTACAGGCAGAGCGGTTACCGATCAAAACCTACACGGTCGCTGACGGACTTCTGCGGGACAACGTTTATCGAATTAGGCAGGATTCGCGCGGTTTCCTTTGGTTCTGTACCGCTGAAGGAATTTCGCGTTTTGACGGCTACGCTTTTAAGAATTTCACGACCGCCGACGGTTTGCCGGAACGCCACGCCAATGATTTTCTCGAAACAAAAAACGGCACAATCTACATCGCTACCGACGGCGGACTCGCCCGTCTGAATCCGACCGGACTTGCCGCGTCAAAAGACAATCCGCTGTTCAGCGTCACCTTGCCTGACAATCCCAAAGCAAAACTGTTTCAGGTTTTATTTGAAGACGAGAGCGGACAAATTTGGGCGGGAACGAGCGACGGACTTTATAAATTAACGGACGTGGGCGACCTCGCGGCGGTTGATTTGGGCGACGCTTCCGACATAGTGACGGAAATTACTTCAATTATCAAAGACCGGCGCGGCGCGTTATGGATCGGCACGCTCGGCAAAGGTTTGTATCGCATTTTACAGAACGGCGCGACTGAACATTTCACGACGGAAAACGGCTTGCCCGACGTGAATATTTCCGCGATGCGCGAAGATAAAAACGGGCGGATTTGGGTCGGTTTGCGTCCGCATTTTGCGTCCGGTTTATTACTTCTTGCCGCCGAACCGAACGCCGGTCAAAACATTGTCGAGCGACATTACACAACGAAAGACGGTTTGCCTGCCAATTGGATTACGAGTTTATTTGAAACGGGCGACGGCGATTTTTTGATCGGCACGACGGGCGGTTTGTGTTTGTGGCAAACGGGCAAAGATTCCGTCTGCAAGACTTACGCGCCGGAAAACGAATTGTCGGCAACGGAAATCTGGAGTATTCTCGAAGACCGTGAAAAAAATCTGTGGCTCGGAACGCGCTACGGTTTGAAAAAATGGGCGCGTTACGGTTTTACGGCTTACACGGAGGCGAACGGCACGACGAATCGGATGCCGAATTCAATTTTTGAAAATGCGGCTGACGAACTTTTTGTCAGTTATAACGACGGCTTGATTCGCACGGTTAGCCGTTTTGGCGGCGAAAATTTTCAGATCGTCAAGCCGAATTTTCCGCCGATTACTATTTATTTCGGTTGGGGCTGGAAGCAAACCGTCTGGCAAGACCGCACAGCGGGCGATTGGTGGCTTCCGTTCAACGGCGGACTTTTTCGGTTTCCGCAACCGGCAAAATTTGAAGATTTGGCAATGATTACGCCGCAAATAGTCACAGTCGGCGCAAAACCGTCGGAGATTTTCCGGTTTTATGAAGATTCGCGCGGCGATTTTTGGATTTCGGTAATCGGCACGGTTTATGAACTGTGGCGTTGGGAACGAAACGGAGATGTCTGGCACGATTACACGCGGGAATTGGGAATCGAAAAAAATCGAGTAGTTTCGGCGTTCGTCGAAGATAAATCGGGCAATCTGTGGATCGGCACGGGAACGGACACGGACAACGCCGCGCTGATTCGCTACCGCGACGGACGATTTACAAGTTTTCCGCAAAGCGAAAACAAACTGCTCGCGGATTGGATGCGCGATTTGTATGTTGACGGCAAAAACCGTCTGTGGATTGGCGACACCGCGACGGGCGTTTTGCGGCTCGACGATGTGAACGCCGAGCAATTAAGTTTCAAGCAATACACGCCCGCCGAAGGACTTTCGAGCATCGGCGTTTCGTGCATTACCGAAGACGCTTTCGGTAGAATTTACATCGGCACGGGACGCGGATTGGATAGATTAAACGCCGACACCGGGCAGGTTGAAAACTTCGCGACCGCCGACGGTTTGCCGAACAGCAACGTCGAAACCGCCTACCGCGACCGTCAAAATAATCTCTGGTTCGGCACGACCAGCGGTTTGGCGCGGTTTGTCCCTGAACCGCCGCGCCAAAGGCAGCCGCCGAACATTTTGATTACGGGTTTGCGCGTTTCCGGCGTTCCGCAAGCCGTTTCGGTTTTGGGCGAAACTGCGACTGCGCCGCTTGATTTGAGTTCGGATCAACAGCAGATCACGGTTGATTTTCTCGGCTTGGCGACGAATCTCGGCGAGCATTTAAAGTATGAATATCGGTTTGAAAATACCGATTGGACACCGGCGAATGAACGCTCCGTCAATTTCGCCAATCTCGCGGCGGGCGAATATAAATTTGAAGTTCGCGCCCAAACCGCCGACCGTATTTACAGTTCGCCAGCGACGGTTTCGTTCAAAATTGCCGCTCCGCTTTGGCGGCGTTGGTGGTTCATCGCCGCAATTCTGCTTTTGACTGCTCTAACGATTTATCTTTTTTACAAAAATCGTCTGGCGCGTCTGCTTGAAATGGAGCGAATGCGGACGCGCATCGCCACTGATTTGCACGATGACATCGGCGCGAATCTGACGCGCATTTCACTTTTGAGCGAAGTGGCGAATCAGCAAGCCGTCAACGGCAGCGTCAAAAAACTTCTGCCTTCGATTGCTGAAATCGCCCGCGAATCGGTCGCTTCGATGAACGATATTGTCTGGGCAATCGCGCCCGAACACGACAGTTTGCTCGATCTGACGCGCCGGATGCGCCAACACGCCGAAGAAGTTTTCAGCTACCGCGAGATTGATTTGAGTTTCAACGCGACCGACGCGGATTTGAAATTAAGCGTCGGCGTGCGGCGCGATGTGCTGTTGATTTTCAAAGAATCCGTCAACAACGCCGCCAAACATTCGGACTGCACGAAGGTCGAAATTGATTTTAATCTGCACGGCGCGAATCTAAATTTACGCATCGCCGACAACGGCAAAGGCTTTGATTCAAACGAAAATTACGACGGACAAGGCTTGCGAAGTATGACGCGCCGCGCTCGCGCTCTCGGCGGAAATCTGCAAATCGAATCGTCGAAATTGCACGGCACGATTATTGAGTTTAACTTGCCGCTGCCGAAAATCAGCCGCGTTTGATTTAACGGCAACCTGCTTCTTTGAGTAGTTACAATTCGCCTGTTTGTTTGATAAATTTTGCGTATCAATCTGCAATTATCTATAAACTCGATGACAAAAATTCAACCAAACGAAGCCAAGCCGACATCTTTGCGCGTCGTGCTGATCGAAGATTTGCGCGACATCCGCGAAGGTTTGACCGCGCTGATTAACGGCACGGACGGATTCAAATGCGTCGCTGCCTTCGGAATGATGGAAACTGCGCTCGCGCAAATTAAGAACGAAAAGCCCGACGCGATTTTGACCGATTTGGGTTTGCCCGGAATGAGCGGCACGGAAGGCATCGTCAAACTGCGCGAAATTTTCGCTGACGTGCCGATTATCGCGCTGACGATTTACGACAACGATACGGAAATTTTCAACGCCTTGTGTAACGGCGCGAACGGTTATCTATTGAAAAATACGCCGCCTGCGCGTCTGCTCGAAGCGTTGAAAGAAGCCGTGATGGGCGGTTCGCCGATGTCGCCGACCATCGCCGCCCGCGTCGTCAATCTCTTTCGCACCTTTCGTCCGCCTGCCCACGCCGATTATCATTTAACGCCGCAGGAAACCGAATTACTAAAACTTCTCATCGAAGGACATCACAAAAAAACCGCCGCCCGCGAGATGGATATTTCGATTCACACCGTTTCGTTTCACCTCAAAAATATCTACGAAAAACTTCAAGTCCATTCAAAAACCGAAGCCGTCGCCAAAGCCTTACGCGAAAAAATCGTGTGAGCCAATTTTACTCAGCCCCATTTATAAAATCTAAAAACTAAGCACCTACTCACCAGAGTAGTTACGAAGGAGATTTTCGTTTGAGATAATCGTGCTTGTTCAATCTGCGAAAATTTATCAGCCGACAAAATAAATCAGGCTAGAAAAGCCAAGTCAATTTTATTAAATCAGGAGAAAATATATGAAAAAAGTTTTTTTGACAATCGCTCTGACAATTTTATTTTCGTCAATCGCGGCGGCGCAAAGCACGGCGTTTAATTTTCAAGGTCGCCTGAACGACGGCGCGAATCCGGCGAACGGCAATGTCGAAATGCAGTTGAAACTTTATGATTCGCTTTCCGGCGGAACGCAGATCGGCGCAACCGTTTCGAGACCGGGCGTTGCCGTCATCAACGGTATTTTTTCCACCGTTTTGGATTTCGGCGCGGCATCGTTTGACGGTTCGGCGCGGTTTATCGAAATCGGTGTCCGTCCGCTCGGCAATACGAATCCGTTCTCGATTCTGAATCCGCGCCAGCCGATTCTTTCAACGCCGTATGCGATTCTGGCAAAAAACGCGGCGCAGCTCGGCGGCATTCCGGCAAGTGAATATGTCACGACGACGACAGTTGGCAATTCCTTTATCAGAAACCAGACGACACCGCAGACCGGAGATTTTAACATCACCGGCAACGGCAACATTGGCGGCAATCTCGGTGTCGGGACGACCACGCCGACCTCGAAATTGAATGTGCAGGCGACCGGCTACGGAATCACTCAAACAGGCGGAACGGTAACTGTCGGTTCGTTTATCACCACAGCCGGCGGCGGCAGCGGCTGGTTCGGCACACGCTCAAATAATCCGCTTAATTTTTTCACCAACGACAGCACCGCGCAGGTGACGCTTCTCCAAAACGGCAATTTCGGCATCGGCACAACGACACCAGAGACTAAACTGCAAGTCTTCAGCACCGACTCAGGCGTGTCGGCGATCTACGGCGAGAGTTCGTCGGGGCGCGGCGTGTGGGGCAAAAGCACCGGCGGCAGTCGCGGAGTTTATGGCGAGAGCGTCAGCGGTCAGGGCGTGTTCGGCATCAGCAATACAGGTATCGGTGTCTTAGGCACGAGTACGAATGACAGCGGCGTGTATGGGGAAAGCCCTAGTCTGACGGCGGGCGGCGTATTTGGCAAAGGCACGGGCAGCGGCGGCATCGGTGTCAAAGGCGAAGCGAACATCAACAACGCGGTCGGCGTGTATGGCACTAGCACAAGTTCGACAGGATTTGGCATCATTGCCCGCAACGTTTCAGGAGGAACGGCACTCTACGCCGACGGCAACGTCCGGCAAAGCCTTAACAGTAACGGCTTGCTCAAAGCGATGGTTTATATCAATGCAGATGGCACAGTAAATCGTTGTTACAACGCAATCACAAATTCCTCAAGCGGAAATTGCGGGTTTAGCATCGCACATCCGCAGGCTGGGGAATTTAACATTGACTTTGGCTTTCAGGTGAATAACCGCTTTATCAATGTAACAATGAGGGATGGATGTCAGGGTGCTTCAAACATAGTTGTACAAGATGGAGCGAACCAAAACACTGCCCGCGTTGTTATGGGTTGCGGCACAACTTTAATTGACCGTGGTTTTTATATTTTTGTGTTCTGAGACGAACTACAAATTGAAACAGCTTGGTGACGTTAGAATTCCATTCAAAATAATTCGCAAAAGATGTGTAAAGAGAAAAGGAAAAAAGAATAGTGAAAAATGAGAAGCTATTTGGAGGGAAGAAAATGAGAACTTTAATTTTTAATTGCAAAATCTTGCGGACGTTTTTCGCGCTGTTCGTTTTCAGCGTGAACGTAACGGCGCAAACGCTCGATGCGGGCGATATTATTTACAGCCGTCTGCCCGTCGCGCCGAGTCCGAGCGGAACGATTTGGGCGGTCAGACAAGACGGCACGAACGACCGGCAAATCGCCGCCGGCAGTCAGCCGCGTCTGTCGCCGGACAATCGCTATCTGATTCTGCGGCGCAACCAATTCCCGACCCTGCCTTATCAAGCCGGGCAGCTATTCGTGCGCGATTTGACGACTAATACCGAAACTTTGGTTTTTACTTACAACAATGCTACCGTCGGCTATTTCTTTACGCCCGATTCGGCGCAAATCGTTTATGACGACGGGGATTTTTCGGGAATTGTAAAAATAAACCGCGACGGCACAAATCGCACATTCGTCGGCGGTTCTTCAGTCTTTGACGATTTTCCGGTTGTGCGGGCAGGCGACGGTTTAATCGCCCATCATCGTTTTGACAGTTCTCCGACCGCCGGAATTTACACGCTGACGGCGAACGGCTCAAGCCAGCAATTTGTCCAAAACACGCTCAACGGTGTTTTCCCGTCGTGGTCGGCGGACGGACAATTTATCGGTTACGGCAGTGCCTCGCCCGTCGGTTATCCATATAGTCTCGACAATCTCTTCAAAATCAAACCCGACGGCAGCGGCAAAGTTCAATTAACGAATTTAACAACGAGCAATAATTTCGGGGCTGGTTTCGCATGGACGACAAACGGCGCAAGCCTCATCACCGCCGCCAATATCAACGGCACGGCGGGACTGTATTCGGTCAACGCGGACGGCAGCGATTCGCCCGTATTAATTCCAACTTCCAGCGGAGCCGCACCTGATTTTGTCGGCGCAATCGTTCCCGGACAAGCCGGCGGCGGCGGCAATTACAGTTTGCTGCAATTGGTCGTCGCAAGCGGCGGCGAAACCAGCGCGAGCGGCAATTATTCGATGACCACGACCATCGGAGAAGCGGTCGCCGGCGGCAGTTTGGTGGGCGGCACATACAATCTCGGCAGCGGTTTCTGGGGCGGCGGACAAAGTGCGTCGCCGACCGCCGGACGAACGCGGTTCGATTTCGACGGCGACGGCAAAGCGGACGTTTCGGTTTATCGTCCTTCAAACGGAACCTGGTATTTGCAGCAATCAACGGCTGGCTTTACCGGTGTGCAGTTCGGCGTTGCCGCCGACAAAATCGTCCCGGCGGATTACGACGGCGACGGTAAAACCGACTTCGCCGTTTATCGCGGCGGCACTTGGTATCTGCTGCGAAGCCAAGCCGGATTTACGGGCGCGTCGTTCGGCGGCGGCAGCGACATTCCGCATCCCGCCGATTTCGACGGCGACGGCAAGGCGGAACTCGCGGTTTTTCGCCCGTCAAACGGCACCTGGTATTTCCTGAACTTGGTCAATAATCAATTTAACGCCGTGCAATTCGGACAAAACGGCGACCGACCCGTCGTCGGAGATTACGACGGCGACGGCAAGGCGGATGTCGCCGTTTTTCGTTCGTCAAACGGCGCGTGGTATCTGCAACGCTCCGCTTTAGGATTCACGGGATTTTTGTTCGGTTTTTCAACCGACGTTCCTGTTCCGGCAGATTTTGACGGCGACGGTAAAACGGACATTGCGGTTTTTCGCCCGTCAAGCGGAACTTGGTATTTGCAGCAAAGCACCACCGGATTTACCGGAGTTGCATTCGGCATTTCGACAGATTTACCGACACCGGCGGATTATGACGGCGACGGCAAAACCGACGTTGCCGTTTATCGCCCGTCGAGCGGAATTTGGTATTCGCTCAATTCAACCGCCGGATTCAGCGCGACACAATTCGGCATTTCAACCGATGTTCCGATTCCTAATGCTTACGTTCCGTAGCGTGAAAAGACGATTTAGCATAAACCCGGCGGAAAGATTGTTTATTGCCGCATTCGATAAACAATCTTTCCACCGACAATCGCTGCGACCGCCGCGCCGATGAGATTTCGATTGTCGAAGGGTGAATTTTTCGACTTCGATTTCGATTCGGAGTTTTTATAAGTCCATTCGAGATGCGGATCGAGAATTGTAACATCGGCAATCGAGCCGACTTTCAGTGTGCCGCGATTCGGTAATTTGAAAATCTTCGCCGGATTAGTGGAACACATTTCAATCAGCCGCACCAAATCAATAATTCCCTGGTGAACGAGTTCGCTGAAAGCCAAGCCAACTGCCGTTTCAAGTCCGGTAATGCCCATCGGCGCGCGGTCGTATTCGAGAGCTTTTTCGTCGGCGTGATGCGGCGCGTGGTCGGTGGCAATCGCGTCAATCGTGCCGTCTTTGATGGCTTCGAGAATCGCTTCGAGATGTTCCGGTGAGCGCAGCGGCGGCGACATTTTCGTGTTCGTATCGTAACCTTCGACCGATTTATCGGTCAGCGTAAAATGATGCGGCGTAACTTCGCAGGTGACATTTATTCCTTCGTTTTTAGCGCGGCGCACGGCTTCAATCGCGCCTTTCGTCGAGATATGCGCGATGTGAATATGCGCTCCGGTTTCCTTCGCCAAAATAATATCGCGCATCGCGTCAATCTCTTCGGCGAGCGCGGGCATTCCCTTTAATCCCAACAATAATGAAATTTTCCCTTCGTGCATCACGCCGCCGCTCGATAAAGATTTGTCTTCGCAATGGTCAACGACGGGCAAATCGAAATCCTTCGCATATTCCATCGCGCGGCGCATTATTCCGGCATTCGGAACGGGTCGCCCGTCGTCGGAAACGGCAACCGCGCCCGCCGCTTTCATTTCGCCCATTTCGGCTAATTCGCGTCCGTCCGACGATTTCGTAATCGCGCCGACGGGAAAAACATTCGCTAAACCGGCGCGTTCCGCCTGCTCGATCATATAGCGCGTAATCGCCGCATTATCGTTAATCGGCGACGTATTCGGCATCGGACAAACGCTCGTCCAGCCGCCCGCGACCGCCGCCGCGCAGCCCGACGCAATCGTTTCCTTATGCTCCTGTCCCGGCTCGCGCAGATGAACGTGCAAATCAATAAATCCGGGCGCGACAATCAAACCCGTCGCATCGAAAATTTCCGCGTCTTCCGGCGCAGATT
>JAJAZE010000178.1 GCA_026785925.1 Pyrinomonadaceae bacterium | reverse complement strand
GTTGACATTGCCTTGTTCCTGACGCTGAAGATTTTCGTCAAAGGCTTTCGACGAAATTAAAAGCTGATTGCGAAGCGGAATCGCGGCTTGCGTCGGCGCGTTGCCGATTGCGTCGTAGATTCGCACCTGTCTATCAACCGCCGCCGCCACTTTCGCCGAATCGGGCGACCAAACCGGACGCACCATCGTTAAATTATCGTCGAGCCGCCGCTCGCGACCGTTTTTCTCGACCAGTCGCGGTCTGCCCTGCGGCGTAAATCGTTCGAGCCTCGCGTCCGCCTGATACTGCAAACCGTTCCATTCCTGATAAGTTGCGGCGAGCGCGGCAAGCGCAGCACTGTCGGGCGACCAGACGAAATAAAAATAAATCAAACCTTCATTCTGCGTCAGCGGCTTCAAATCCGCGCCTTCGCTATTGACCAAGTAAAGCTGTTCGGTGCGAAAAGTTAAAACGGGTTTCGGCGCGTCAACATTCGGCGGCGCGGCGACATTGGCATTGACCGCCGCGTTCGCGTCGGCGTTCGTGTTTTCGAGGTTAGCGTTCGTCGTCTTTGCCGTCGTATTCGCTGCCGCGTTAGCGTTCGTATTCGCCTGATTTCCGTTCGGCAATGGCGCGGCGATTGGCTGATTGGCGCGAATCATTGCGACGAAGGCAACCGCGCTCGAATCGGGCGACCAGACAATCGTTTCGGCGAAATGCACCGCCATTCCATCGTAGGTGATTTTCCGAAGCAGCTTGCCGTCCGCCCGATACATATCCAGCCGAAACTCCGAAGGTAAGTCTTGCGGCAGATGATAAACTGCTAAAACCCGCTGCTGGTCGGGCGAAGTCAGCGTTCGGTCGAGCAGTTCCTGCGAACGATTCGCGTCGAAATCCGCTTGCACGGCGGCGTTGCGCTCTTCGGTCGGCGCGGGCGAGGCGACGGTCGGCGCGGGAACGTCGGTTTCAAAGCGAAAGTTCAGCCGCAGTGCCGGAATATCGCGCAAAGTCGTCGGCGCGTTATTTGCCGGCGTTTGAAAAACAGTTTGCCGGCAGCCGCCCGAACCCAAAATACTAATTAGGAGAAACACGGCGGCGACAGAACTTATTTCTTTCAGTTTCCAATGACTTTTGTTCGTCTGTAAATTCATTCTTTTTTATTTCAAATCCGCGCCGAGAAATTCCTTGTAAAGTCGTTTTTGATCGTCAGACGGATTCTCGACCGGCTTGATTTGAAAATCCTGTTTGGAACGTCCGCCGAGCGTGATTTCGATTTCGCGCAGTTGGTCGAAACGAAAAACCGTTAATTTGATTCGGTCGTTCGCCTTCTTTTCGGCGAGGTAGCTGGCTAAAAAAGTTTGGCTGGCGCGGTTGCCGTCAATGGCGACGATCTGGTCGTTGGCGTTCAAACCTTGTTCGTAAGCAGGCGTGTCTTTCGGAACCGAACTGACCATCATTTTGTCAACGTCCTGCCGCACGTTCGCGCCTAAGTAAGCCGCTTTATTTTCCGTCTCGCCGGTTGAAAGATGCAAGCCGATGCCGCTTAAAATCGCGTTATAATCAATCTCTTCGGTTCCGCGCACATATTTTTCAAAGAAATCATTCAAAGATTTTCCCGCCATCGTTTCAGCTATTTTCTGCAAATCTTCGGGCGTGTAGTTTTTGTTTTTCTTGGCAAACTCGGCGTAAAGATAGCGCAGCACATCGTCAAGCGATTTCGCGCCGTTCGAGTTGCGGCGAATTTCGACATCGAGCAAAAAGTTAATGAGTTCGCCTTTGTCGTAATACGAAATCTGATTATTGACGTCGTTTTCGTCCGGGCGATAGTATTTGATCCACGCATCGAAACTCGCGTCTTCGAGACTCGATTCAAATCTGCCGGGACGATTTTGCAGCGCGAGAATCTGCGCTTCGCGGGCAGTCAGAAATTCGTCGGCGGTGATAATTCCGGCGCGGCGATTCAATACGCTTTCGTAATAAGCCGTGCCGCCTTCGGCAAACCAAAGCATTTTCGTGTAATTTTCGTTTTCATAATCGAACGGTCCGAGCGCGTCCGGTTTAATTCGTTTGACGTTCCACAGGTGAAAATATTCGTGCGCGACCAGATTCAAAAAATCTTTGTAGCGCGTCGTAAAACCGTAACGATTAAACTGCAAAGCCGTCGAATT
Organism: Pyrinomonadaceae bacterium; assembly: GCA_026785925.1. Taxonomy (GTDB): domain Bacteria; phylum Acidobacteriota; class Blastocatellia; order Pyrinomonadales; family Pyrinomonadaceae. The sequence goes on along the minus strand of JAJAZE010000178.1, from coordinate 6,782 downwards.
CAAATGTTCGAGACCGCCGCCGCCGCGCGTGTTCAAGATAAAAAGATAATCGTGATACGGCAGTTCGCCGAAAATTTTATACGCTTCTTCGACGATTTTCGCGGTGTCGGCGGCAAGGCGCGGCAAGTCGTAATTGCCTTCGCCGGTCACGACGTAGCGATGTTTTTTTCCCTGCACGTCAAAGAAAATTTCCTTGAAATCGCTGACTTCAAACGGCGAATCGTAGAGAACGTCGAAGTTTTCGGCGCGGAAAACATTCGCCTGATTTTCGACCGGCGGCAAACCCGTCGCTACTTTCCAATTGCCGAACGGCACGACTTTGATCGTCGAAGGCGTTTGTAGATTGTCTTTCGGAAACATCAGCAGCGCGGCGTTGTTGAAAAAAGCGTGTTCGTCGTTCAATTCGTTGGTGCGAACGGTTAATTCGTTGGCATAGACATTGTAACGCGCGACGATTTCCTTCACGCCTTTGGTCTCGATCTGCCAGGTATTTTTATTTGTTTTGCGCCACGTCAAATCCGTTCCGCCCGCGTTTTTCGCCGAAAAACTTTCGACGTGGCGGGCATATTCACGAATCAGATAACTGCCCGGAGTCCACACCGGCATTTTCAGTTCGGCTTTTTCCGGCATCGTCGCCCAATTAAGGCGCATCTCGACTTCCAAAAGATGCGTCGCCGGTTTTGACATCGAAACCGTGTAACTAATCGTCGGCACGACCGGTTTGACTTCGACCGCCGCCATTTTTTTATTGGTCTTTTTCCTGCCCTGCGCGGGCGTTTCCTGATACATAGAAAAAATCATCGCGCCGAAAATAAAGGCTAATATCACTATTTTTATTGTTTTCTTGATCATTTTGGCAAAGTCTTTCAAAATGCTATCGTTTATTTTTGATATTCTACTATAAATTGAAATTTCGAGTATCTGCGACTTCGGAATTTAGATGCGAGATGAACCAGAATCCAATTGCCGAAAAAAACGCTAAAACCGAAGACGAAAAGTTTTTCACCAAACCTCTGCTCATCATTTACCTGACGGTTTTTATTGATCTGGTCGGTTTCGGAATCGTTATTCCCGCGCTGCCGTTCTACGTCGAAAGCGAGCTTTTTCGCGCTACGCCTTTTGAAATCGGCTTGCTGTTTGCGTCTTACAGTTTAATGCAGTTTATTTTCTCGCCGATTCTCGGCAGTCTTTCCGATAAATACGGTCGCCGCCCGATTTTGTTTTTTTCGATTTTAGGTTCCGCCGCCGGTTATGTTTTTATCGGTTTTGCATTCGCGCTCTGGATGGTTTTTGTCGGCAGAATCGTCGCCGGAATCACGGGCGGCAACATCTCGACCGCACAAGCCTATATCGCCGATGTCACAACCAAAGAAAATCGCGCTAAAGGAATGGGACTTTTCGGCGCGATGTTCGGTCTCGGATTCGTTTTCGGTCCGGCAATCGGCGGAATTTTGAGCCGCTACGGAATTCACGTCCCGTTTTTGTTCGCCGCCGTTTTATCGCTTCTCAACGCGCTGCTCGTTTATTTTATTCTGCCCGAATCGGTCAAAGCCAACGCCGTCGCCAAAATTCGCAAAAGTCGGCTCGGCGAACTTTTCAACTCGCTGAAAGACGCGCAGTTCGGAACTTTGAACGCCGTTTATTTTTTTCTCGTGACGGCGTTTTCGATAATGACTTACGCTTTCGTTCTCTACACGATTTTTCGTTTCGGCTACACCGCCGAACAAAACGGCTATATTTTCGCCTTCATCGGCATTCTTGCGGTCATTTTTCAAGGCGGACTTTTCGAGCGGTTAGTCAACAAATTCGGCGAAAACCCGCTGATGATCGTCGGCTGTCTGTTGATGACGACGAGTTTTATCGCCATTCCTTTCGTCAGTCGGGATTTCGGCGGATTGACCGGTTTGCTGGTGGTGACGGCACTGCTCGCCATCGGAAATTCGATGGCTTCGCCCGCGATTACGAGTCTCGCTTCAAAAGTTTCGCACGACGACGAACAGGGCAAATCGCTCGGCGTGCTGCAATCGGGGGCGAGTCTCGCCCGCGCCATCGGTCCAGCACTCGGCGGCGTGCTGCTCAACAATCAATTTAATCAGGTTGATAATTATACAATTCAGCGCACCTTCTGGACGGCGGCGGTGATAATGTTCATCGCGGTTTTCATCTCGATTTATTTTTCAAAGATGGAGCGCACCCAAATTTTGGCATAGAGAACAATTTAAAAAGTTACTTCCAATTTTTTAACCGCGAAATAACACGAGATAACACTAAAGAAATCAAAAATTCTTATTTGTGTTAAGTAGTCGAGCAAAATTAAGTGTGACTAAAAGACTGGAGCGCAAGCGTCCCGCTTGCCGTGAGCGTCCGCTTCGGGCGCGAAAAAGCGTTTCGGTCAAATACTAATTTGAATGTTAGCGCGACATTTTTTCGCGCTATCGCGCTCATTGCAAGCGGGACGCTTGCGCTCCAGTCAATCTAATTTAAATTTGCTCAACTGCTTATTTCGTATTATTTGGTGGTTATTTTTTCTTCGGCTCTAAAACGGTTTCTAGTTTCCAATTCTGATCGACGTGTTCGTCTTTCGATTTGATAATCAGCCAGTTTTTTTCCTGCTTCGACATTTTCAAGAGCGTAAATTCGCCGCGCAGTTTCGCGCCGTCAAACGAAAAGATCAACTTCCCTTTTCGCAACTGTTCTTCGCCATCGCCGACAGTTTCAAATTCACCTTTATCCCAGATTCGGACTTCGCCCGCTCCGTAACTTCCTTCCGCCAGCGTTCCCTCGAAATTGATGTAGCCGAGCGAATGGTCAGGCACGGCGACGGCTAATCTTTTCTCAGACGGATTCATCGAAACGCCTTTCGGAACCGCCCAGGATTTTAAAACGCCGCCGATTTCCAGCCGCAAATCAAAATGCAGGCGGGTCGCGTGATGTTCGTGAATGACAAATCGTTTTCGCATTATTAAACTCGGTTGACGAAAATTAATAACTGATGTTACGCAGCGAATGTTTTTTCGGGCTTTGCCCGCCGATGTGCGGAAAGGCTCCGCCTTTCCGGTCGTTATTATCTTAGTTTTTGCGGCTGTGCCGCCACCGTGAGGCGCAGCCTCACTAAAATTAGGATAAACTCAACGGAAAGGCGAAGCCCTTCCGCACATCAGGCGGCACAGCCGCATTTTTGCGTAACATCAGTTAATAAGTAATTATTTCCTCGCTCGTCTTGTTCGGCTTATTTTTATTTCGCTTGATTTTAACAATCCAGATTTTGTCGTATTCCGTTTCCGCCAGCGGCTTGTATTTCTCCTGATTCAGCAGCATATTAACGAGCGCGGGCGTGGTGTTATTATGCCCGACGACGACGATTCTTTTGTATTTTCCCGACAAAATGATTTCGCGCATCTGCTTCAAATTTCGCGGATCGTAAATCAAAGTCATCGCCCGATTTTTTCGCGCCAGCGGGCGCACGGTCGAGCGCGTCCGAATATAATCCGAAGAAAAAATTACCTCCGGCTGATATTTGTTGACGATGCCTATTAACTTTTCCGCCCGCGCTTCGCCTTTCGCCGACAATGCCGGATTCGGCGCGTCCGGTTCGGTCAAGTCTTTCTCCGCGTGACGCAGCAAAACAACCGTCAATTTGCGGTATTGAGCGGAGAGATTTTCACTGGTCGAAGCAAAAAAAAGCAAGCCCAGAAAAAGAGAGAAAAAGATTTTCATAACTTCAAACTCGTAATTCAAACTCGTAAATCGCCTGGATTAAAACATCTTTTATTCGCCGAGCGCGGCGTATTTAAACAGTCGAAAGCGATATTTCTGCCCGTCGCGGATGTTTTTGGCAATCGCGCCGTGCAGCGTTTCGTCCCAGTTTGAATACTGTTCGATAAAGCTGTTCGCCGCCGCATTGTCGCCCTGAAACTGCACGTCGAGAACTTTTTTGAGCAGCTTTTCAACGACATCGTGGTATTTGTCGTAGTTAATTTCCAGCCGCTGAGTTTTGCGGTCGAATTCGAGCAAGCCGTTTTCCATAAATAAATTCCACTGCATCACCTGCATCGTCTGATACGGCTGGCTGCGGTTCGGTTTAGCGGTTTGCAGCACGCGCCGAATGCCGCTGGCGTAGACGGCGCGAAGTTGGTCTTTCGTGTAATAGCCTTGTTTTTGCAGAGCTTCGGCGGAAAAGAGCGAAACTAAATCCGCCTTCATTTCTTCCAAAGTGTTGGAATTTTCCTGCAACGCCGCGTCCAAATCCTGCCCGCCCTTCGTGCGGTCAACGCCTAGGTAATGCCCGACTTCGTGCCAGAGAGTGTAATAAAACTGACCGTCGGGCGTTAGCTCGTTTTGGTGTTGCGGCGCGACTGCGACTTGCCACGCCGTTTTATTCGCGTCGAAAATTTCCGGGTTTTGCAGAATGTTGGCGCGAATCAAAATCGTCCGCCCGTAACGCCGGGCGTAAAGAGCTTCGTTCGGCAAAATCGTCGCCGTGTTGCCGCCGCGCGACTGCCCGAAATCGGCAAGAACGTCGTAGACACCGACCGAAATGTCTTCCTTAATTTTTTTGTGATTGGCGTAAGGCAGCGAATCTTCGAGCGTCTGCAAACCGCCGAGAGCCTTTCGCAAATTCGTCGTTTCCGGCTGCCGCGCCTTCAGAACATTAAATGAGAAATAACTTTTCACGCCGTAAAACGGATCGTCGTAAGTTTCATAAGAACCGATTTGCCCGTTCAGATTTTTAAATCGCGCCGTCACCCACGCCGCATCGCCCGATTCGTAATCATCGGAAAGAAAATCGCGGCTGCGGTTTCGCAGATAACCCGCAAATTCTTCATCGTCCTTCTGCACGGCATCGGCGGCTTCGTTCAAAAGCGCGTGGGCGCGAATCATCTGGTCGGCGTAAGCGACCGAATACGGCACGGCGTAGAAGGTTTTAGCGTTGGTTTTAATGCTTTGCAGTTCCCTTTTTAAACCGGGATGCAGCGTATCTAAAACCGGATATTGTTTGAGTTTCGCCAAATCAATCTTCAAATTGTCGGCGGTTGCGCGGCGCACGACCGTCCGCGAACCTAAAATCGAATCGCGTTTATCCGGGTTGGCGGCGAGAAATGCGTCGAGTTCCGGTTTGGTCGAATCCGCCGGATACATTCCGCCCGCCGCCAACGGTTCAATCGGCAGAAAAGGCTCGCGCTTCCCGTCAATCGTCGTTCCGATCACGCCCTGATTAATGCGGTAAAGCGTCAGCAAATTCTGCGTCGCGGCAGTCGAACCGCCGCGTTTGTCGAGTTGTTCGAGAGCTTTCCGCGCCGCCACCGATTGCGGATGCCGCTGCAACTCATACAATTCCTGAAAAATCGCGCCGACCTCATTCAACTTTTCCATCGCCCGCCGTTCGCCCGAACTCAAATTCGACACGTCGGACATCAGCCGAATCGTCTGCGTTTTATCAAGCAGCGGTTGGCTTTTCTCAATCGTCCAATAACCTTTCGGCAGCGAATCCCGCTTTGTCTGCGCCGGCATAATACCGACGAAGATTGTCAAAACCAAAGCAAATGCGAATAACTGTTTCATAATTTTTAGTAAAATTTTTGGTAGTGAACTGAAAGTAATGCTTTATAAATTGCCGCTAGCTTTAGCTAGTGGAAAGTAGATAAAAATCAGGCGGCTTTAGCCAAATAAATTCTGATAACTTTTCCTCCTGGCTTGAGCCTGATTTCAGCTCAAGCCAAAAGGATGATTGATTTTTCTGCTTAAACTCGGCTAAAGCCTGATGCAAGCAATTTCTGTCCACTCGTCTTATGCTAGTGGCAATTTATCAATAAATTTTAAACAGCATTACTTTTAGTTCACCACCAAATTTTTAATTGTAAGAATAACCAGCCGTATATCAAACCGACGAAGAGTTAAATAACCCAGCGGTCGAGTATTTTATTGATCTGTTTCGAGGTTAAACAAACATCTTGCCCGGATTCAAAATGCCGTTCGGGTCGAAGACTTTTCAAACTTTCAAATCGTCAATATCTTTCACATTAACGGTTGAATCTATATTTTGAAAATCGTCCCAATCGTCCGTCAACAAATCGGCGTTGACGTATTTGGCGGAAGCGAGAATAATCGCGTCGGGAAGTTTTATCTTTTTGGACTTATTTTTGCGGTAAGTGATCGCTTGGTCGGCAATTTCCTGATTGAGTTTGATAATTTCAAGATTGGCGAAGGTTTGGTCTAACGAATCTTTTTCATCTTTGTCTGGAAAGTTGAAAGCGTAAACTTCCATATACGTGATGATGGAAACGCAAAAATCATCATATCTTGAATACAGTTTCTGACGATCAATCAAATTCTTAGACAGAAAAATAAGTAAATTGCTGTCGAGAATCGCTTTATTCCCATTCATCTCTTAGTTTCCTCTGCCATTCAACCGGATTTTCAATCTCAGCAAAAGGATTTGCTTCAGCCAATTTTTCAAACGCCGCAAACAGCTTGTCTTTCTTCGCCTTTTTCTCTTCCGCTGTTTCAAGCGTCACCGTCACGCGCGCGACCGCATTTTCATAACCTTCAAACTCTTTCGGCAAATGAATCACGCCGTGTTCGATTTTTGCTGTAAATTCAAGTGAATTCATATCTTTAGACTAGCTCAAAAGTTATGTTTCTACAATAGTTTCAAGGGAAATTGGCATTTGCGGACAACTACAAACTTCGCTTTCACAAAGCCCGTAATTTCTTCGTGCCGATTTACAATAAAACAGTAAATCCTTCCTGCTCAAAATGATTGTCGTGCGTGAGAATTTCTC
>JAJAZE010000177.1 GCA_026785925.1 Pyrinomonadaceae bacterium | reverse complement strand
TTTGCCGAAAGCCTTTTTCAGTTCGTGCAGACGCGCCGCGCGGGTTCGTTCGATAGCCAAAATTACGCCGATAACCAACAATACGACGAGTAGGCGAAACCACCAACTTTGCCAAAAAGGTGGCGCGATTTTGAACGAAACGATGGCTGGAATCTCGCTCGAAACGCCTGACGAATTAACGGCGCGAACCGAAAATTTATAGGCACCGGGCGCGAGACGCGCTAGATTGATTGAATTTTTGTCGGTTGCCGCGCTCCAATTCTGCTCGCCGCCAGCGTCTTCGAGTTTATATTGAAAACGCTGATTTTCGCCCGCGCCGACGCTCAAAAATTTGATTTCCAGATTGTTTTCCGCCGCCGCAACATTGACTCCGGCGACTTCTTTCTGCCCGAATCCCGAAACCGTGTAACGCACTCCGGCGATTTGCAATCCGCTGATAAAAATTTCCGGCGCGGCTTGAGCGAAATCTGCTTGCGGCTCCAGTTTCGAGAGACCATTGGAAGTGCCGAACCAGAGTGCGCCGCTGCGGTCTCGAAAAGCCAGATTGACGAAATCGCCCGATAATCCGTCGAGCGTGGAGAAATGCTTGATTTGTCCGGTGTCGGGCGTGATGCGGTCAATTCCGCGCACCGTTCCGACGTAAACATTTCCGGCAAAATCTTCGATCAGCGAGCGAGCGTTATTTGTTGCTAAGCCTTGTTCGGCAGTTATTCTTTTGAAACTCAAATCGTCCGACCACGTATTTTCGACGACGGCGACACCGCCGCCGCTCGAAGCTACCCAAAGGCGTTTTTTTGAATCAACTAACAACCCGAAAATTCCGCCCGACGGTAAATTCTTCGCCGCTGAAAAATCCGTAAATCGCCCGTTCGAGTATCGCGCCAAACCGCCTTCGTAAAACCCGAACCATAAATTTCCGTCCGCATCTTCGGTAAATGAAACCGGAGATTTCCCATTCGGAAATCCTTCGGCTTCGGAAAACGAGTGAAATTTTTCGGTCGTTTGATCAAAAAGACTGAGACCGTTTAAATCTCCGCTTTTGCGCGTACTGAACCAGAGATTGCCTTTAGAATCTTTAAAGGCGCAAAAGAGCGAATCGGCTTTCAAACCGTCGGCGCGGCGATAGATTTTGCGCGGCGTTTGCAGATTATTAACATCGAAGCGATACAGCCCGTTTTCGGTTAATATCCACCAATCCTGTCCGTCGAGAAAAGCTCCGGTCGTCGCGTAAATAAATTTGGCTGAGTTCGGCAGATTAACCGGCTTTGAAACGAACACGCCTTTGTCAAAACGACTAATCAGCAAATTTCCGTTGCCGATGAAAATCTCTCCGCCCGAATTTTCATAAATCGAAAAAATCCGCGTGTCCTCAAGTCCGTTATTTTGGTTGTATGTGGTCAGACCCTGGCGCGTCAGCCGCAGCGCGCCGCTGTTTGTGCTGACCCATAAGTTGCCCGCCAAATCTTCGGTAAAGCTCTGGATATATGTCGGGAAAATCGCCGAATCGCTGACGCGCCGCACTCGTCCGTTAGAAGCATTAAACAAAAATCCCCGCACGGAAAACCAGATTTTCCCGTCTGAAGCGGCGAAAACGTCTTGAATCAGTGTTTCTCTTTGTTTAGAAGAATCTTCGCCGCTGAAATCAAGCCGTAAAATCGTGCCAGGCGACGTTTCCGGCAAACTGAAATCGGCGGAAACCATCTGTTCTTTGACCGCTAATTCGCGGATTTCGACGCGCGACGCAACCGCATCCGTCCGCGCCGCTTCGGGCTGAATGATGAAGATGCCGCGCGTGTGAGCGACCCAAACACGACCGTCAGAATCTTCCGTTACCTTGAAAATCTCATCATACCCGGACGAACGCGCAATCGGGTAGAGCAGATATTTTCCGTCCGGCAAGCGACGAAAAGCTCCGGCATCGCCGCCGAACCACAAGCTGCCGTCGCGCCCTTCGGTGATTGCCCTGACATTATCCGCCGCTGCTCCGATTTCAATTGGATTGAAGGAAATGACTCCGTTATTTTCGGCGAGCAAAAACAATCCGCCGCCGCTGCCCGACCAAATCCGCCCCGCCGAATCCTCGTATAAAACGCTGAATGATACGTCCGAAACTTTTTCCGCGTTGAGAGAAACGCGGTCGCCGACATTTTCCGCCGCCGAATCCGGTTTAACCTCCGGCGAATCCTGATGCTTGACGCGGTATAAGCCGTCGCCCGTAACAATCCAAAAATCGCCGCCGCGTGTTTCGTAAAAAGAAAAAACGGTCTGCGAAGAATCGGCGTTGCCGAGACGAAAATTAGTGAACTCGCGCCCGTCAAAACGCGAAATCCCGTCGCGCGTCGAAAACCAGAGAAACCCAAGACGGTCGCGGAAAATATTCAAAAGCGCACTGCTGGCAAGCCCGTCCGCCGAAGTAAAAGTTTTAATCGGAAACTGCTCCGCTCGCGCCGCGCCGACAATTCCAAAAATCAGACAAAGCGCGAGAATTCCGCGACTGATTTTTCTTTTGGAATTGTTGTTTGGCAAAGGATTTAATTTGAAAAGAATTGTTTTTTACCGGCAAAGTGTGGCACAGAACGCCCGCCCGTTCAATGTCGAACAAAACTTTCGCGTTTCGAGCAAAAACGTGCGAAATACGAATGTTACTGCGAAAAAACAGCTTCGCCGATGAAATCCACATCGTCGCGGTCTTCGTTGAGCGAAACGACTTGCGTCGGAACGCTAAAAACGAAGCGTTTCGCCGTCGCCGTTAAAATATAAGTTTCACCCGCCGGAATGTCCGCGAAACGATAATAACCGAACGTGCCGGAAATCGTCGTGCGCATCGTGCCGTCCGGCATCGTCAGGGTGACGCGGGCGTTTCTAATGCCGCGCCCGGTTGCCGTCATCACGCGACCGCCCAAATTGACCGAAGCCGCTGTCGGTGCGAATGCCTGCGCCGTCCAAAATCCGGGCTGAAACTTGAACGGCGAATTTTGCTGCGTCGTCCCGGCGGCGTTTTGCCCGATTGTGCCTTCGACGGTGTAAATACCGCTTCCGCTCGCGCCCGCGCCGCTCGCGCCGCCGTTTGCCGTGACGGATTTTTCGATGCTGTAATTGCCGCCCGCCGCGATTTGCGCGTCGGCAGCGCACGTCGCGCCGGCAAAAATGGTTAATAATAAAAATAAATGTTTCATTGTAATTTTTAGTTCAAACGCCTAATTTGCGAAGCACCGAGCCGCATTTTAATCCTCGAGATTCGACACATTTTCAACGCGCATCACGCGAAGCTGATATTTTCCGCTGCCCGTGTTGTTGATGTCGCGCGTGCCGTAAAATTTTCCGATGACCGTGACATCTTTTCGCTCGCCCGATTTGACGGCGTGATATTTTTTGGCTTCCGCCGAATCGTCTTTGCGGGCGAAATCCGCGTCCCATTCAATCCACGTTTCAGCCGGAATGTCTTTCGGGGCGTTTGGCGGTTCGCCTTTGACGCAGTGTTCGTCGTAGAAAAACATTCGCTCGAAACCGTTGAAATAAATTCCACGGACGCGGACGATTTTTCGGTCGTAATCGGCGGCGTTTTTTACCAGTTCGCAGTAAGTTACCGTCGGAATTTTCGACGAATCGAGCGGTAATTCAACTTTGTCGCTTGTTAGAATCGGTGTCGGCGAAACGGTCGGCGAACGATTATTTGAATTGACGTTTGAAAAATTCACTTGATTTGCGCCGATTGCTTTTGTTCCGCAAGCCGTCGCTGCGAGCATCAGGCAAACGGTCAAAATCATCATTTGAACGGTAATTTTGTGTTTAGTCATAATTTTACGAACGCCGTGATTGTTAATTTATTTCGACAAAAACGCGGCAAATCCGGCGGCGAGAAAGCCGATTCCCAAAATCGCCATCGTTATCATCAACGCTTTGCTGCGTCTGCCGAAAACGATTTGCCAGATTCCGGCGGCGGCGGCGTTCAGGCTGATTAAAATCACCAGCCCGACGACAAAAACGATAAAAGCCGTTTGGCTCGGACTGCCGTGATAAGCGGATTTTCCGGTTTGCGCGACGGCGTTCAACATCCAGAGAGCGAACCAAATCATAAAACCGAGCAGCGCGAATCCGACGATGACGAGGAACGCGCCGATCAATCTGATTCGATTGACTGACTGCAAAAAATTTCCGCAATCGGGACAAATCACGTCAGGCGTTTCGCGGACGTTGTTACATTTCGGACAAGTCCGGCGAACTATTTTCGCCGACGCATCAGTCAAGGTTAGAGTTGGATTATTCATAATTTTAACTTCGGAGTTTGCCGCCTGATTCGGCAAAAGACAAACTTTATTTTTGGCAGACGGCGGCGGTCGGATTCGTCGCGCAGACGAGTTTTTTCAGCGCGTCAATCGTTTCCTGCTGCTGTTTCAGTTTTTCGGATTGCTGGTTAATCTGCGTTTGTTGAGAGTTTATCTGTTTGCTTTGCGTTTCTATTTGAGCG
>JAJAZE010000176.1 GCA_026785925.1 Pyrinomonadaceae bacterium | reverse complement strand
CGTGAAATGACGCTGTTGCCAGTCTTACTCTGTGGCAGAAGCCGTTCTAACAGCCCAAATTGCGGCACGGTTAAATCTGTTGTATAAGCCATTTTTACAGTAAAAGCGATTTTTACTTAAACTGCAAACAGGTTCTATAGAGAGTATAAATCCAACGCTTCGCTCAAGCGCGTCCGGTATTTTTCGAGCCGCGCAGTGTCTTTCGCCTCAGCGATGCGTTCAATCTCCGGCGCGTAATTGACGATGTTAATAGCCTTTATCAAAGGGGCAATTTCCGTGATTTTTTTCTCGGAAATTCCGTAGCCCTCTAAAAAAATCTGTTTTTCGTCAATCGAAAGGTCGTGCAGGGCGAGCGATAATTCCCATTGCGGCGCGAGATTTGACTAAAGTCTTCCCAATCGAGAATTGCCTTAATTTCATCGTGTTCATCCACGATTACATTTTTTAACCGGATGTCGCCGTGGTTAAGCGCGGGTTTGGGATTTGATTTAACGGCTTCGGCAAAAATCGCGCGAAGGCTTTTGATTTGTCCAGCGGCGCGCGCGCCGCTTTTCAAGCGTTTGCAATCTTGATTCAATCTGCAATTCCTTTTGCAGGTATTCCTCAAAGGTTTCATTGTGCGGAAGCTGATTGCTCGACCAATCGAAAGTGCTGCCGAAGCCGTTCGTCGGAATCGAATTGATACGCGCGGCGAAGCATCCCATCTCGCGCAAAATTTTCATTCGTTCGGGATGTCCGGTCGCTTCGCGTCCCGCTACGAAATGCGAGACCATAAATGGATGGGGAACGACTTCGTTTCCGACTTCGAGAATCTCCGAAGTCGGAACGCCCGCCGCGCGCGCCTGCGTTTGCGCCCATTGTTCTTTGATAAAGTCGTTAATCCGCGCCGGTTCAAAACTGATGCGGACAATAAAATCGCCTTCGGAATGCTTGGCGGAAAACACAAAATTCGATAGACCGCTCGCTTTATACTTGACGTGACCCGGACGGCTGCCGAAATGATGAGCGATGATAATCCGCGCCATTTCTTTCGCCTCGTTCGCTTGGTCCGTCATCAAATCTTCGTCGGTCACAATTTTAATTCGCGCTCCAAATCCGCGACTCGAAACAGCAAATCGCCCAGCTCGATTGAATTGTTGAGTTTGACGGTCGAATGAAGCCCGCGAAATTCGAGACTATTTCCGCCGACCTGCACCATTAAGCCGACGCCGCTCAAAAATGAATCCATCGGAGAGTCGCCAGCCCCGATTGAATGCGCTAAATCAATGCCCAGATGCGCGGCGATTTCTCTCGTTCCGAAAAGTTTGTCAATGCCTTTCCGCGTAAAAAAACTCGAAGGGCGCGAGTGTTGATAAGCCATCAAATCGTCTGCCGGGCGTTCGATGAGCAGGAAAATCATACAAATTTCCTCGGTGTGCAGTTGTTCCTGCAGCTTTGATAATTCAACGGTGGTAACCGACGACGCGCTTGTGTATTTTTCTTTAACGTGAACGACTTTTTCCGTAACGGGCGTCCAGATAATCTCGCCCATTCGCCAATCGCGCGGGTAATAAAAAAGCAGAACGTCGCGGATGCCGTCCTCGATCAGCTTTTCCACACCCGCCAGAACTTCATCAATCTGCACGGTTTCAAGCGGAAAAGCCGTAATTTCCTCAAAAGACAATTCGTCCTTTTCGTCGCGCGTTACGAAACCGAGCTGACTGCCGTTCATCGAGACGACGGGAATCGGCGCATTAGCGATTGCCAGCCATTCTTTGCCGAAGGTGTGCATTACGGAGAGCGGAAAGCGCAAGGAAGTTCAAGACAACCGGGCGACCCGTTTCGTAAAGTCGGTGTTTGTTTAGTAAATGGACAGAAAACAACGCTAAGGAATTTCCGATTAAACAGTCGTTTAGTGATTTTACTTTTCTTCGCTGTAATCTTGGATTGGAACTACTATATATAAATGAAGCAATAACAAGACTTATTAGGGTAAATGGATGTAGCTTTACAATTCTACTTTAGAAAACAATTTGATGATTTACAGTTAGTTTTTACCCTAAAATTTAAGAGTGAATAAATCAAATACGAATTTAATGCCCGCCCGCTTTTTCACTTGCCGAAACACTTTCATTAGTTTGGTATTGATTATCTAAAAAAGATTTGCGGCGAAAAGCCAAAACAACAAAATCATTGTCAGACCGCCCAGACAATCAAGGGCGACATCGGAGAGCGAACCGTTGCGTTCGGGGTAAAAACTCTGCCGGATTTCGTCCGCCGAAGCAACGACCAAAACAATCGCAAAAGCGCAGACGTGCCAGAATTTTGCCGGCGACGGCAACGACGAATTGTAAAAAACAACCGAAGCCAGCAAAGCGAGAATCGCGTAACCGAAAAAATGGCACGTTTTGCGGATGATAAAGTGATACTTTCGCAGCGTCGCCGCGTCCGAGCGGGAAAATAACAACTTATTCAGGGTAATAAAATAAGGCAGCGTGTTTGACATCGAACCCCTGTTTGAAGAAAGATAAAAAATTCCGCTGATCCACACGATGAGCGGCGCGTAGAGCCAAAAGTTTTCGTCTCTGAAAAAAGCCATACAACATTCTACAAAGAACTCGAAATTATTGTTCATTCTTTAGCATTTTATCCGCTTTCGACCGACCGTTATTTCTGCGCCAGATTGTCGGCGAGCGGGTGGCGCGGCAGAAGTTTCGGCGGCTGGAAGACGCTGCTGTGTTCGGCGACGATTTGCCATTTGCCGCCGCGCTAGACCCAGACGTTCGTAAAACGCATCGGCGTTCTGACGAAATCGCCGTTCGCCCGCACTTTTGAAAAATCGCGGTATTTGGCGATTGCCGTGTCGCCGTGAATCTGCACGGTCAAATCGTCAAAATCGGCGGACGCGAATTCGATTTTCATCGAATCGAACAGGCGAAAGGCAGTAGTTTTGTCCATCGTGCCGAGTTCGCTGGTGTAAAGATATTCGGGCGTGGAAACTTCCCGGCTGAAATTTTTCAAAGCCGCGCGGTCGTTCGTCCGCGCTATCGCGTAATATTGTGCCAAAATCCGGCGAATTTCATTTTCGGCAGCGGTCGTCGTTTCAGTCTTCGTTTCGGCTGCCGCTTCGGTCGTAACCGCCGCGAGAGTGATAATTTTCGTCTGACCGGATTTGACGTAAGCCAAAACTCCGACCGTAATCGTTAAAATCGCCAGGCATAAAATTAAAAACTTTTTCGTCGTTAATTTCCTCCTTTTTCAAAAGTCTTTTTTCCGACCGCGAGTGCGGGAGAATTTTGTTCCCGCCGTTCGCGTGTTTTTTTTCGTCAATTCGTCGCTACCAGCCGATGTGCCAGGTGTATTCGCCGAGCAGCTTCGCTTTTATCAGCACGGCAATCAGCACCGCAAGGATGACGACAGCCGTTAAACCAAAACGCTCCAGATGTCTCGACTCGCCGCCGTATAATTCTCGTTTCGATTTCATGTTTTTAACCTCCTTTTTCTAAAAAACTTTTTCCGAGACGCGCGGCGAGACTTTATGGCTCCTGCCGCCCGGACATCTTCTCCAGCGTCTCGCCTAATTTTTTGACTTCTTCGCCGTATTTCGCCCAATCGCCCGCCCGCTGCGCTGCGACTGCCGACTCGTATTGCCGTCTCGCCTGTTCGAGCAGCGCGGTCGAATCAATCGGCGCGGTCGTTTGCGCGTCGCCCAGCGGCTTGATTTCTGTTGTCGACTGCGGCTTGGTTTCCTCGCCGAACAGCCGCGCCAGACTTTTGTCGAGCGTTTCCTCCATCACCGTCCGGTTGTCGTGCGCCACGATCACGCGGCGCAGTTCGGGAATTTTGCCCGATTCCGCCCGCAGGTAAAGCGGCTGCACATAAATCAGCGATTCTTTAATCGGAATCACCATCAGCGTTCCGAAAATCACGCGCGAGCCGCGCTGATTCCAGAGCGTCAACTGGCGGGAAATTTCCGGGTCCTGATTGATGCGGGCGACGATTTGTTTCGGTCCGAAAACGAGCTGCTGTTTCGGGAAACGATACGCCGCGAGTTTCCCGTAATTTTCGCTGTCCGAGCGGGCGACCATCCACGCCGCCAGATTGTCTTTGCGCTGCGGCGTGAACGGCAGCATCAGGATAAATTCCTCTTTCTGCTCGCCGGGCAGCTTCATAATCGTGTAATACGGCTCCATCATTTTCGCCGGTTCCTTCTCCGCCGCGCCGGGCATCTGGGCGATTGTCCACTGGTCTTCCTTGTTGTAAAACTCCTGCGG
>JAJAZE010000175.1 GCA_026785925.1 Pyrinomonadaceae bacterium | reverse complement strand
GCTATTTCCAATGGGATTTTATTTTGATGAACTGTCCGAGAAAACTCTAAAAATTTGTTCAATCCATCGAATTTTTCTTGAGTTTCTTCAAATTTCTTTTGATATTCTTCTGCTGAAACTTCACCAGAAATAGCTTTCGCAAGATTTTCAAGATCTGCTGTGTGTTTTTCTTTGATTTTATAAATGATCTGTTTCAGTTCTTTCAAACCAATCGTTAGTGTATTGCCGAATCTTTCTTCCTCAAGCCGCACCATTTTGCCGATGAAATCGCGCTGCACTTCGAGTTCGGGATAAGCGTCTTTCATTTCATCAATAACTTTGTTGCAAACTTTATAAAAAAACGAATCGTGAAAACCGAGATGCTCGCGCCCGTGATAAATGGCGCGGCGCATAATTTTTCGCAGAACGTAAGCACGTCCTTCATTGCCGGGCAAAATCCCGTCGGCGATGGAAAACGCCGTCGTGCGGGCGTGGTCGGCGATCACGCGGCAGGCAAATTGTTTCTGTTCGTCAAATGTTTCGTAAACGCTCATAAAATCTTTATCTTAAAATTTCACTGTAGTTATTTAATCGGCGAAACATCCGCCAAATGAGACCAAGCCTTATTTTCACGCGGCGTATTCCAGTCTTTTGCAAGAGACTTTTCGCTTAACAACGCCGTTTCCGAAATCTCCCGCGCCTGCATCAAATTCACGCTTAATTCCCAAAGCTGTTCCATCGTTTTCAGGCGATTCGAGACGGCTTCGGGCGACATATCAACTTTCATTTTCAATCCTCTCGATGTCCGCCAAATCCTGCAATCTGCCGCTGATGGTTTTCATAAAAATCAAACCTTCTCTGGAAACGCTGAAAACCGTTCCGCGATTCCATCGGAAGTTTTTGCGGCTTTGCCAAACTCCCTTCAACGCTTTGGTAACAAGCAAAAAATCAATCGTAATCAGCGATTTCGTGGCTTTGTCAATTTTTGAAATCCGACGAATTTCAATTTTCCCGTCGTGAAAATGAAGCGGCAAACCTTCGACATCGTAACCGAAATTGTTGGCAATACGCCAAACTTCGTCCAAATCGTCCGACAAAATCAACAAATCAATATCAATCGTCGCTCGTGGAAAACCGAGAATCGCCATCGCCCAACCGCCGCAAACGGCATACTCGATTTCGCGTTCATTCAAAGCGTTGGTGATATTCGTAAACTCATCAAGCAAAGTCGGCATCGAGTTTTATTTTGCCTGCGCCAACTGCGCCGTAAATTCCACAATCGGCTTAATCAAAGTCGTTTCGTAATTTGAATTTACGCCTTCCATCACGACTGCCATTCGCTCCAAACCCGCGCCCGTGTCAACCGACGGCGCGGGCAGCGGTTCGAGTTTATAAACGCCTTTTGCCGTTTCGACGCGGTTATACTGCATAAACACGAGATTCCAGATTTCCATCGTCGTGTCGCCCATCTCGGCGTTGACCAGATCGGCGCGATTCTTTTCGGGGTTTTCCGGCTCGTCGCCCAAGTAGTAATTGATTTCCGAATTCGGTCCGCACGGTCCGGTGTCCGCCATCTGCCAGAAATTGTCTTTTTTTCCGAACGGCAAAATCCGTTCCGGCTTCGCGCCCACTTTGATCCATAAATCACGCGCTTCGGTGTCGGGCGCAACTTCCGCGTCGCCTTCAAAAACCGTGAACCAGAGGCGATTGACATCCAACTTCAGTTCATTGACTAAAAAATCCCACGCGAAATTGATCGCGTCTTCCTTGAAATAATCGCCGAACGAAAAATTGCCGAGCATCTCGAAAAACGTGTGATGTCTGGCAGTTTTGCCGACTTCATCCAGATCATTATGTTTGCCGCCGGCGCGGATACATTTCTGACTCGAAACGGCGCGTTTGTATTCGCGCTTTTCGTTGCCGAGAAAGACATCTTTGAATTGGTTCATTCCCGCGTTGGTGAATAAAATCGTCGGGTCGTTCGGCGGGTAAACCGGGCTGGAATGGACAACTTTGTGTCCGTGCTTTTCAAAGTATTCTAAAAATTTACGTCTGATTTCGTTGCCTGTCATAAATTATAATAAAACCGTGTAGCCTTCCTGCGTAAAATGATTGTCGTGCGATAAAACTTCCGTGATTGCGCGCTTCCGCATTGCGTTCATCGAGATGCAGTCGGTCAAACTGTAGCCTTTGTCGAATCTGGATTCGTAAAGCCGCAAGCCGTCGAAAAATATCTCCTGCGTGTGCGGAATTACCTCAATGGTTCGCTCCTTGAAAATATTATTCACAGCATCGGCAACGGCTGATTTCATCTCGGCGGGAAAATCCGCAAAGAAATTCAGCGTTTCAATTAAAACGCTTTCCGTCGTGACCAAACGAGTCGGAAGCAGAATCGTTTCGGCTTCCAAAACCGTTTCGTGCCATTGATCGCGTGGATTGAGCCGGGCGGCGAAATAGAGCGTGTCAATAAAAATTTCGTTCATTTTTTAGGCTTGCCGTAAAGGTAATGATCGAGATTTTCGCTGCCGTCAACGGGAAGTTTTTCAATTATCTCCTTTGGCACATTAGCCAAACTTTTATCAATCAATTGCCCAAGTCTTTGCAGCGGAGTCTTTTTCGGCGGCAGAGTTTCGATAAAATTCAAAACTTCTTCCTGCTGCTCGACCGGCAAAGTGTGAACTTTTTCCTGTATAGCGGTTTCTAAATTCATTGCGCTTTCTCCTTGACGAAATTTCACCCTGAATTTTACCACAAAGCCTTTATCAAAGGCACGACAGACCCAAAAATGCCGGATGCTTTTGGTGAAAAACATCCGGCATTTTCAGTTCAAAAAAGGAGATGAATTAGAGTTTCAATTTACGCCGTCAAGGTTGACGAAATAAATTATCGCTCAATGTAAAACCAAATCGCTTCAATCTTACATCTTTTAATTCGGCGCGAAATTCGATTCGGATTCAAAAACGAAATTTTAAATTCCGATATTTTTTGAGAGCTGCGGCGTAATCGAAAACTTGTCGTAATGCGCTTGACGCTTTTCGATTAAAATGATGATTTTTTGAACGGTCGTCAAATAAATGTTAAGAAACTTCGGATTTCTGCCGAGCTTTTCCAAAATCCGGCGCAGCGATTCGTTGATACCGGCGGCGAAAAGTTTCGCGCTGATCTGTTCTCTCACTGTAATTTTGCCGTTTTTATAATCGAAAACGCCCGCCGAAGGATTTAAGAACGGATAATCGCCCGCAATCTCGGAACGCGCTTTTTCAAACGCCGCCGAAAATTCGAGATTGGCTTCGGCGAGAGTTTTATCAATCGTGTCGAGCAGTTCGGCGGTGATGTTGAGCAGCATCTGCCAATCGTGCGGCGCGAGATTTGTTCGCCGCGCCTGAATTTCAAAATTATTGCTCAACTCGAACGGCATTTTCAGCGGATTGGCTTTTATTACCGGAAAATCGTCTTCGGGCGGCGGCAATTCGCGCTGCGCTTTTTTAGAATGCCCGTTGAGATGCAGTTCCAGCGGAGCGGCATTAACAACTACCGGTTCTGTCTCGACAGGCTGGTTCACCTCGGCGGCGGGCGATATTTCCTCGACCACCGGCGCAATCGTTTCAATGGCGGGCGCGGATTCTTCGGATTCCTGATAAACGCTGATAATTCCGCCCGGTTCGCGGGCGCGAATCAGCAATCGCTGAAGCGATTCTTCGCCTTCGGAGATGCGTCCGAAAACACGGTCATATTCGCGCACACGCAGTTGATTACTTGCCGACAGCGTAACATCCGCTTCGTAGCCGCTTAACTCGACGCGAATGTTTCCGGTAAATTCAAGACGGCGCAGATGTCTAATCAGAGCTGACAAATTAACAAAAGAAGTATCTAAATTTTGGTAGATCGGACGAGTTTTCATTTGAATAAAAATTGATTGTGAGCCGGTAAAATTTATAATTCACCGACTGAATAATAAAAAACGACTAATTTAGCGCAATTTCCATTGCATCTTTTTTATTTTTCGTTCAAAATTCGCAAACAAAGTCATTAGTGTTTGGATTTTGGTTTTTGGTCTTTCGCTGTCTGTTACTTGCAAGTTGAGTTAAATCTCCACGAATCAATCGAAATTGAACTGTAAAAACTAAAAACCAATATCCAAAAACTAAATCCTATCTGCTAATTCATTAAATTATGAAAACATTATTTCGCAAAAAGTCTATCGCTCAACTCCAAGCCGATGCCGCCGCCGGACTGAGCGAACACGCGCAGGAAACGGTCGGCGGCGAAGGCGGCGGACTGCGCCGGACGCTCGGCGTGACCGACTTGACCTTGATGGGCATCGCGGCAATCGTCGGCGCGGGAATTTTCGCCATGATCGGCAAAGCCTCGTATAGCGGCGGTCCGGCGGTCGCGCTGCTTTTTGTTTTTACGGCGTTTGCCTGCGGATTTTCCGCGTTGTGTTATGCCGAATTTGCTTCGCGGATTCCGGTGGCGGGTTCGGCTTATACCTACGCTTACGCTTCGATGGGCGAGTTGATCGCGTGGATTATCGGCTGGGATTTAATCGTCGAATACGCCATCGGCAACATCGCGGTCGCTATTTCCTGGAGCGATTATTTTACGAATATGCTGCGCGGCATTCGCATCGAGAGTCTCGGCATAAAAGGCATTCACGTTCCCGCTTTTTTGACGATGGATTATTTGAGCGCGTCGCGCGGTTTTGCCGACGGGCAGGAAGCGGTCGAGCAGGTTCTGGGTCAGGGTTACGCGATGGAAGCCTTGAGCAATATGAATTCCGACCAGCTATCGAACATCTCGAACGCGCTTTCGCCGTCTTTGATTGAAGCGTATCAGGCGTGGACGAATGCTCCCGTGATCGGCGGGCTGCGCGTGATCGCCGACTTTCCCGCGCTCCTGATTACGGTTTTAATTACTGCGCTGGTTTACATCGGCATTCGTGAATCGAAATTCGCTTCAAACATAATGACCGTTTTGAAACTCGGCGTTATTCTGCTGGTTATTTTTCTCGGCTTGACGTATGTTCAGCCCGCTAATTGGTCGCCATTCGCGCCGAACGGAGTTGAGGGCGTGATGAAAGGTGTCGCCGCCGTCTTTTTTGCGTATATCGGTTTCGACGCGCTTTCGACGACCGCCGAAGAATGCAAAAATCCGCAGCGCGATTTGCCGATTGCGATGATTTTATCTTTGGTTATCTGCACGATTTTGTATATCGCGCTCGCGCTCGTTTTAACCGGAATGATCAGCTACACAAAATTAAACGTCGGCGATCCGCTGGCGTTCGTCTTCGGACCCGAAGGCGCAAATCTGCCGGTCGTCGCGGGAATTATCGCCGTCAGCGCGGTGATCGCTTTAGCGACGGTTTTTCTGGTTTTCCAAATCGGGCAGCCGCGTCTCTGGATGGCGATGAGCCGCGACGGACTGCTGCCGCGCGTTTTCTCTTCGATTCATCCTAAATTTCAAACTCCGTGGTTTGCGACGCTCGTCACCGGATTTGTCGTCGCAATTCCGGCGTTGTTTATGAATTTGTCGGAAGTAACGGATTTGGCGAGCATCGGAACGCTGTTCGCGTTCGTCGTCGTCTGCGCGGGCGTTTTGTTCAAAGATAAAGAATTCAAAGAGAGCGGAACGCGCTATGTGCCGTATCTCAACGCGCAGATTATCCTGCCGGTTTTATTCGTCGCCGGATTATTCCTGCTGATTTATTCGAGCGGAGTTTCGACGCTCAACGAGCAAAGCAAAACCGGCGATTTGAGAATTTCCGCCGAAACTTTGTCGGAAATCGAACAGGAAAATAAATATGAACTGCTCGATTCCGCCAATCTGACGAATCCGGCGGTTTATTCGGAAGGGTTGAAAGTTTTCGGCAGTCTTTTCGCGGTCGAAACGGTTTCGGAAACGATGAAGATGAAATTCGTTTTGCCAAAAAAAATCCAGACTCTGGAATTTTCGGCAAACGAAAAGGTCATCGTGGTCGAGCCGACCGGCGAAAGAATTATCACCGTTACGCCCGACATCGCCAAAGCCGAAAGCGAGCCGACGAGTTTTCTCGGCTTTTCATCGGGCAGCAAAACCGTCACGCCCGCCGCGAACACGGCAGACATCATCACGCCGGACGGCAGCGCGAAAACTTCTTTCACTTTTCAAAAAATGGAAGAATCGTGGATCAGCGCATTTTCGCACAAAATTCCGATGCTCTTTTTTGTCGGCATCGCCGCTTTGCTGCTCGTTCTCAGCATCATCAAAAAACTTTCGCTGATCCCGATTTTAGGTTTGTTATCGTGTTTGTATCTGATGACCGAACTCGGCGTAACTAACTGGCTGCGTTTCGGCGCGTGGCTGCTCGTCGGTTTGCTGATCTACGCGCTTTACGGTTATCGAAACAGCAAACTGCACCGGCGCGAAGAAGCGGCAGCTTAATTTAAGTTCAAAGTTCGATGCTTCTTGGTGAAACTTAATGTGTCCGTGAATGAACCACAATAACAAAAATGAATCCGCTTTTTGAAGGTGCAACAATTGGAGCTTTAACAGGTATCATTTTACTAGGACTAGTCGCTTGCTGGTTCGGGTTGATGGCGGCACTTGTTATTTCGGCAGTGCAATTTAGTGGCGATGACTTCTTTAAAATTGCAGGAATTATTGTAGGTATCGGTATCGTTGGCGGAATAGTTCTTGGAGGAAGTGTTGGTTTCCTGAGCAGAGTTATTTGTATCAACATTGAAGGAACTTAAGCACCCAAGCAAAAGTAATGAAGCATTTTGCTTTTGTTCAGAGTCCACGCTTGAGCGTGTCTTCCGCCAGCGAAGCGCGGCGAAAACGCAAACTAAAGTTTGGACTCTGAACTTTTCAAAATACCTTGAAACTTTTGCTTACCTGCTTACATTGGCGTATTCGCAGGTGCGATTACACTTTGTTTCGGTGGTTTTGTATTGAATTCTACAAATAATGATTCCCGACAAGTAAAATCGAACTGTGTCGGTCATCGGAACGGTGATTTGCACGTCGTTCCACGATTGATTATCGTTCGCGTCGGCGGTCTGCGCGTCGGTGAGTAACCCACCGAAACTGATTACTGCCAAAACAAAAAAGATTTTTCTCATCCTGTTAACCTCCGTCGAGTAATGAAAAAGCCAATTTATTTGCCTGAGCGCGGATTTCCGGCATCGCCGTTGATTCCCACAAAACGCCTTTCAAAGCCGTTCCGATGGTGAAAATTCGGTCGGAAATCGCGCCGCTTTTATCAATCGTTCTGCCATCGGGCGCGGCATCGAGTCCCATTTTCAGGCGGTCGGTATTTATCAAATTTTTGGCGAATAGATTTTTGACGAGCGTTGATTCGATGCGTCGGAAATTGCTTTCCGAGCCGATACAGTTGATTACCGCGTCCGCCGCCAGAGTGTTTTCTACGCCGTCTCTGGAAAATCGAACGTCGAATCGCCGGTCATCGCCGACAGCGATGTTTTTCAAACGCCCTTTCAAAATTTGCAGTTGTCCGGCGGTCTGCATTTCCGCGACGATTTCCGCGCATTTGGGCGGCATTCGGTGGCGGGCGACGTTCCAGTAACGACTCAGATGCTGCATAAAAGAGCGTTTTTCCGCCTCCGGCAAATTCTGCCAAATCGCCGCCGTGTGCGGGCGCAAACTGTCCATCACACCGCGCCAATTGCTGTTTTGCCGATTAGCGGCGGCGATGTGGCGGCGCACGGTTTTGAGCAAATCGGTAATGCGCGTCAGCGGTTTCAAATCGTCATAAAACGACGGATAAACGAAGCCTAACTCGTGAACGGCGGGCAGCAAACCGCGCGTCGAAAAAAGAAAAATCTTTCCCGCGTGGCGGCGGTGGCGCAAACTTAAAACCGCGTCAACCGCCGTCAAACCCGTGCCGATGACGAATACGTCGTCGTCTTTATTTATTTTTTCGTAAATCGCCGCGCTCCACGGATTTTGAAAATACTTGTCGGATTCGATAAAAGATTGGTTCTCGCTTTTCGGATGCGGCGGCGGAAAATTGCCGAAAGCCAGCACGATTTTGTCTGCATAGACGACTTCGCCGGAACGCAGAATCACCTGCGCCCGCACGTCGTCAAGCAGCACGTCAATCGCTTCGTCGTCGAGCAGATTAACGGCGACGTGCGGCGGTTTGCTTTTGAAAGTTTCGGCGAAAAGTTCGCGTAAGTATTCGCCGTAAAGTCGGCGCGGAACGAAATCGTTCGGGAAAAAATCGTAATTTCGGGCGGTCAGCCAGCGATGAAAATGGTCGAGGTCGTCGGCAAACGCGCCCATTTTGTTGGCTGGGACATTTAAAAGGTGAAAGTCCGTCACGGTCGAATAAGCCACGCCGCGCCCGAATCTTTCGCTTTTTTCTATCAGATTTATTTCGAGCGGTTCACCGTCGCCCGCGCTTTTGATTAAATTAATCGCCAAAAGCGTTCCGGTCGCGCCGCCGCCGATTATCGTAATTTTTTTCATTCCTCGTTTGCTCCTGATTTCAAAAATTAAGGGTCGCCGAATAAAAAAAGAGTGCGAAGCCACACGCTTCGCACTCTTTTACGGAGAAACTTGTTCGCGTCTTCTTTGCTACGCTTACGAGGTTAGCTGGCGGGCTGGAAGCAAAGAAGTCTTCCGCGTTAAATAAACGCTTCGCCCCGTGTTCCGCCTGAAAAAGCAGAACTTTGGTTTCCCCGTGCCGACGGAAAAGTTCCGCACGGCTTCAGCAACTTAAATTGTTTGAAAATTCTATAACAAAAAAACGCCGGAAAGCAAGAAAAATTTTTATCGCTCAGATTACGGCGCAGTTTCAGCGATTTGATAGATTTCTTTCGCGCCCGCATCCGCCAAATCTCTTCTCACTAATAAATAAAGCTCCACGCCCGGACGCAGCGGATAAGTTCCGGCGTATTTGTAATGCGCGGCGTAGCGTTCGCTCAATTCGTCTTTTTGCGCGTCGGACGCAACCACCATTTCCGAAGCGTTCGCGTCGGCAAATTTGCCGTGAAAAACCGCCTTCGGATATTCGCGCAGATACCACGGCATTGACCAGTAATCAGGCGAAACTATTTCAATCGAAGCGTCTTTTCCTTTGCCGCTTTTTTCGGCGTAACGCTCGATTTCGCCGATTAAATCGAGAAAGCCGCGCTTCGTGTGCGCGTAGACATACGTCATTGAATCATCGTCGTATCTCTGAAAGTTCAAATCGTAAGTTTGAAAGGCGAGAATCGCGGCGGCGGCAACGGTCAAAATTCCGCCGAAAATTTTCACCGGAACGCCGCGTGAAACGATCAGTTCGTTGATGGCGTAACCGGCGATAAGGCACATCGGCAAGGTAAAACTGACGGCGAGCCACGGCGTTTTATACGGAATCAGCGTGTAGGCGGCGAGCAGTCCGAACGCCCAAAATCCGGTGAAAATGGCGAACCGATGCCGCGCTTTTAATAGTGCGATTAAAGTTCCCAGTGCCGACAAAATCAAAATCGGCGATTCGACTTTCCAGAGCCATTTCAGATACGCCCAATTGCCGTTTTGCGTGTGGTCTTTGCCGCCCGTTTTTGTCCAGATGGCGTAAGCCTCGAACGCTTTTTGAACGCCTTCGGGGTAAGTGAAAAACGATGAGAAAAACAAAATGCCGACGTAGGCGAAGACGAAAAAGCAAGCGACGACGATCAAAAGCACGTCGGTCGAATCGCCGAGTCGGGCGCGAAAAGTCGTCCAATCGAGCGCGACCGGCTCAAGCTCGTTTGCCGCCGGTTCACCAATTATTGCGCGGTAAATTTTACGCCACAGCCAGACGCAGACGCACGCGATCAGCATTGTGCCGATGGTGATAAAAGCGGTTTCCTTGGTGGCGAAAAGCAGCATCGCCGAAGCCGTCGCCAGCAGCAGATAAATCGGTCTGCCGTCGTTCCACGCGAGCAGCATCCGCATTATCATAAAAACCAGCACGGCTTCGATGGCAAATAACGCGATTCGCACGAGCCAGACCATCGTCGTATTATCTTTCCCGAACAAATTCGCTAAATTAAGCGCGGTCGGCAGAAAACAGACGAGCAGCAGCAGCGTCATCGTCGCAATCGCCGCCGCGCCCGCTTTGCGTTTCTCGACGAAGTATAAAACTCCGACGACGATGCCGAATGAAAAGAAAACAAACAGCATTTCGTGAATGTAATAGCGCGAAATATAAACCATTCCGGGCGAAAGCGCGATGAACAAAGCGGCGGCGAAACTGCCGACTCTGCCGATGTAATCTTTCAAAAAGAAAACCAGAATGACCGTCAAGACTCCGAAAATCGCTACGCTTCCGCGAATGCTGATGGTGTTCAAGCCGAACATTTTCGCCGACGCCAGCGAAAAATAATATAAATCGGGTCCGTGATAATTTGCCGGATCGTATTTATAAACGCCGTCGCGGAAAAGCGTCGTCAGAAAAAAACTGTTCACGCCTTCGTCGTGATGCAGAGGCTTGAGTTCCAACTGCCAGAAACGCCAGAAAGCGGCGATGGCGGTAATGGCGAAACAGGCGATTAGCCAAATTTGGTTTCCGGTTTCCGGTTTCCGGTTTCCGGTTTCAAATCCCAACT